>CAZSIA010000005.1:10677-26964 GCA_964606905.1 uncultured Anaeroplasmataceae bacterium
CTAAAGCTGGAAAGACTGAAGGAAGTCATTGTAGTGTATGTAATGAAGTATTAGTAGCTCAAGAAGAAGTAGCGGCATTAGGACATACAGAAGTAGTTGATGCAGCAGTAGCGGCTACATGTACTAAAGCTGGAAAGACTGAAGGAAGTCATTGTAGTGTATGTAATGAAGTATTAGTTGAACAAGTTGAAGTTGCGGCAACAGGTCATAGTTATGATGATGAATATGATGCAAATTGTAACAATTGCGATGAAGATAGAGAAGTTCCTACTAAGCCAACTTTAGAAGAACCTACAACTGGTTGTGGTGGTAGTGTTGTTGGTACAGTAATGGCAGTTGTATCATTATTTGGTGCTGCATTATTCTTAAGAAAAAAAAGAGAAGAATAAGATAGTTTTTATGGTTAATTTATAAAGGCTGTTTACCAAAAAAAGGTATTACAGCCTTTTATTAATAAAGATTTATTTTACGAAAGGAGAATAATATGAAAAGAATATTTAGTTTTTTGTTAATGTTTGTATTATTTTTTACCTTAGTTGCTTGTAATGAAGATAATAGTAGTGATACTGATGATAAAACAGAAGAAATGATATATGATTTCGAAACACTTGGTGGAGAAATGATGATCTTTTATATTGGCCAAACCGGTGAGTTTCCTGAAGGATTTACTTATTTGACAAATGACACTGATGTTATTGAATTAAATGGAAATAGTTATAAAACACTTAAAGAAGGAAAAGCGGTTGTTACTATTGAAAAAGATAAAAACAAATTAGGTGTTTATGTTATTGCTGTATATGGTAGTAAACAAGTAGAATTAAGTGATCTTATTCTTACTAATAAACCCAATCATTTAACAATTGCTGAAGTAGTTAAATTAGAGTATCAAAAAGATCCGATTGACGCTAATAATTACGAAGCTATTGTTTGGTCAAGTTCTGATGAATCGATTGCTACTGTTGATAAAAATGGTAATGTGACTCCATTAAAAATGGGTAATGTTACTATTTATTTAACTGCAATTAATACTAATGTGAAAAAAGAATATAACTTTACAGTTTTACCTCGCGAAACGCGATTTGAATTAAATTTTGATGAAATGATTGGTATTTGCGATACTACAGAAAAAGTATTAATTCCATATGTTTTAACTGACTTTTCTTTTGATGGAAATATTACATGGTTTACTGATGATTCATCAATAGTTGAAATTACTCAAGATGGTACAACTTCATTTAAGAATCCTGGTACTACTTATGTAGGTATAAAAGGTATTATTAATTCAGAAGAAGTATATTTCAAATGTAAAGTTACTGTTATGGATGATATGGGTTATACAATTATAAGAACTCCAGTAGAGTTACAAGAAATTGGTAATACAAGCGGTTATTATATGTTAGGAAACGATATTGATATGAAAGAAGCTTGTTCTAAAGGTGGAGACTTATATAATAACGGAAAAGGATTTATGCCATTATTTGAAAATGCAGCTAACGCCTTTGTGGGTGTGTTTGATGGTAATGGATTCAGCATTAAAAATATGTATATAAATCGACCTAATGATGTCTTTGTAGCATTTATGCGTTATATTTCTAGTGTTGAAGGTAAAGAAGGTATAATTAAAAATCTAGCATTTGAAGGTGGAGAAATTATTGGTGGAAATTATACTTCGGTATTCTATGCTAATTGTACAGGATATGGTAGTGTTAATAGTGGATTAAGAGATGCATATGTCAATATGAAAGTGTCTTCAATTGGTTCATTAAGTTGTTTAGTTGGCAATAATAAGGGATTGGTTGAAAATTGTATTGTAAATGTTTTATTTGATGCAGTAGGCGATGCTTACTTATTTGCATTAAATCATACTGGTATTGAGGAAGGCTTAGGAGTTAACAACTGTATTTTTATTGGAGATAGTCAAGGTAAAGAATTTGCTAAATTAATAAATGGTGGCTTTGCCAAAAATTGTTTTAAGATTAGCACTAGCGAAGTTAATGAATTTGAATTTAATATGGGTGAAAATTGGTCTTGGACAAAAGGCAGTTTACCTAGATTGAAAGGAGTATTTTATGAATAAAATAAATATTTTTAAGAAGATAAGTATTTTAACATTAATCATATTTGTATTTCTTTTAATACCTGCTGCAAAAATTGAGGCGTATACTTTAACTGCTAATCCGGTTGGGATTTCGGTTACATATTATGATGATATTGATTCAAGAGGTTTTGCATGGCAAACTTCAACAAGTGTTACAGAATCTAATTTATTAGTTGTTAAAGATAATGGTCAATCTATTGATTGGAATAGTGTTACTCCAATTAAAGGTACTTATGACGATTTAAATGGATTTCGTTGTCATAGAGCTCATATTTGTGATTTAGAAGCGGGTAAATATTATTACAAAGTTGGGTCAACAAAGGCTTATTCATCAGTAGGATCATTTGTTGTTGATGATTCTAACGATAATAAAGTAAGTTTTACTTACGTAACTGACTCACAAGAAGTAAGTATGGAAGGTTTTGAATATTTTAATAAAACTTTAAATGCCGCAGTAAAACATAATCCTGATTTTATTGCTTTTGCAGGAGATTTGGTTGATAACTCTCATGCTAGTTGGGGAAGTGATTTAACTAAGATTGTTATGGAAGAATGGGTATATGCGTTTGATGCGACTAAATCAGTTACAATGAATTATTCGATGATGAGCGCTTCTGGAAACCATGAAAGAGCAGGATTTTCGTATGTGTATCATAATGAAATAGATTATGATAAAGCTTTATCAACAGGTGGATATTATTCATTTGATTATGAAAATTTACATTTTACTGTTTTGGATACTAATGTATTTGAAGATGGTAATCAAACAGAAATAGACGCGCAATTAAAATGGTTAGAAAATGATTTATCTAGCACTGATAAAAATTGGAAAATTGTAATGTTGCATATCGGTGCTTATTCAACAGGCGACCATTCAAATGATTCATCTGCTAAATATATTCGTCAAGTTTTACCTCCTTTATTTGCTAAATATAAAGTGGATTTAGTATTACAAGGGCATGACCATGTATACACACGTACAATGCCTTATTTATATGGCGAAGAAGAAACTGGAAAAGTAGCTAATAGAGAAGAAAAATACGTTGAAGAAGATGGTATTTTATGGAGTTTAGACCCGGATGGAACTTACTACATTACTATTAACTACGCAGGAACTAAACATTATCCTCCAGTGGATTATGATACAAGTGCTATTTTTCCTGGAAAAAGTCCTGTTAATGGTAAAGTAATGAGTCAAGAAATTAAAAATAGAATGTTCGCTCATGTAGAAATTGATGGAGATAGTTTATTATTAAAATCTTATATTAGTTATGATGATGGAACAGAAGAGTTGTATGATTATATAGCTATTAAGAAAAATACTTATCAAGCAGCAATTGATGCAGTGGATGATTTACCTGATACTGTAACGATTGATGATGTTTTAGCTTTAAATAATGCGAATGAATTAATTAAAGGATTATCAAATAGAGCGTTAGCGTATGTTCCGCAAACTACATTAGATAAATTAAATGGATTATTAGAAACAATTGATTTAAAAGATGGATTATTAGCTTATGAAGCAATTGAAACTATTGCTAAATTAGACACAAATGTTTTTGATGAACAATTTTGGGTTAATTATCAAGAAGCTAATACTCTATACTATAGTTTAAATGCGGTCCAAATGGAAATGGTATATAATAAAGAAATTTTAACTAATCTTAAAGAAACTTTAGAAATTCATAAAGAAGAAACAATTTGTAGATATTTTGTAGAAAGTGTTCAAGAATTGATTGATAGTATTGAAAGTGCCAAAAATAAAGAAAAGGCAAGAGTTATTGCTAAAATGGCATATGATGCTTTAGGTGATGATTTTAAAACTTTAATTAAAAATGCTGAAATTTTGAATCAATCATTTGTTCCTGAGGAATTAGAAACACCTGAGGAAAAAGGTTGTGGAGGAGCTATTATAGGTTCTATTTCAACAATATTTACTTTAGCTTTCTGTATTATGTCGCTGAGAAGAAAAAGAGGTGAAATTAATGAGTAAAATTAAATTATTAATTATCACTTTTGTAATGATTTTAGCGTTTAATTTTATACAAATTGCAAAAGCAAATGTTTGTGTAGGAAATGTTGAAGGGGACACAGTTTATACACTATCAGATACTTTGTATGATGAAGATAGTGGAAAATTAGCATATCAAAAAATATCTTATAGTAAAAATACTTATACGACTACAACAGCTACTGAATTAGATGCTGCTGGTGGTAGTGTTGATGTTAGTAATGATGCACAATATGTATTTTTTCCAGCTCGTTATTTAGATTTTACATCGAATACAAAAGTATCATTTAAATATAAAAATAGTGGTGTCGAAAAAATTGTAGTACATGCAGAGTATTCTGCAGGCATAAGTGAAGGCGGTGTTGATTACAAGGCTGGTTATAAATTAGTTTGTATGAATGCACTTTCTTCAGCTGCATCATGGAATGTTAGTTATTCAAAATCAGTTGATGGGTATGATGTATTTACAATTCAATTTGGACTTTATGCCAAAGAAATTTTTGACATTAGTTTTACAGGATTTAGATTATATTTTGATTATGGATTAAATGTAACTGATACTCGTAAATTTGAAGTATTTGGTTATGAAATTCATGAAAGTGAAGTTATTCCATCTTTTGCAAGTGATCCAAAACCTATAAGAGTAGGAAAACTAAGAAGTGATGATGTAGTTATTGAAAATAATACATTTACTGTTAATGGAACTGTAAAAGTTTCAGCAAATATTTTAGATTCTAAGTCTGGATATGAATATTTAGCTGTTACATTTAGAGTAAAAAATGATGCGAAAATAGTATTTAAATTAGATGGTGAAATAATCGATGAAAACACTTATGAAAAAGGAACTTATACAGTCAATTTATCGCTTAATGGAGAGCAATATTCATTATTAGAGATGGATTTTGAAGCTATTGATACAATGGTTGTTATGAAAGAATTTGTCTTTAAAGGCAAACCATATTTAGATCCATTCTCAGGTAGTGGTTATACTATTAGTACAGAAAATAGCATTACAACAGTAAAATATACTTATAAAACAGGATGGTACAATATCATTGCTCCTATTAGAGAATATAATACTGATTATAGTTTATTACACTTAGAATTTGAATTGGCTCAACCTTTAATAATGGGTATTATGATTGATGATACTTATTTAGTTAACCATTGGTCTAAAGTTATTACAGAGGCAGGAAACCATTCTTTAGTGTTTGATGTTTCTGAATTTAATATTACATCCTCATCAGCTTTAATTATTTATTTAGACCCAGCGGTTAGTGGCTATGATGGAACTGATGGAGAAAAAACAATTACATTTACTAAAGTTGAATTTGCTAAAGCTCCTGAATTGCCAAAAGCAAATTTAATAGTAGATTCCTTATTTGAATTTGATTATGATGGAAAAACTAAACAAGCAAGCGGAGCTACAACTGATAGTGGTGCTGAAATCTATTATGAATATAAATTGGAAGGCCTTTCTGATAAATATTACGACACAACTTTACCTGTTAATGCAGGAAGATATGATGTAAGAATTGTTTCACCTAAAACTGAAGAGTATGCTTTAACTTATGCTTATTCAAAATTAGTTATTAATAAAGTAATGGCTGCTAAACCTACTGAAAGTATTTTTGATATTGATTATTTAAATAGTAAAATTTATTTTGATTCATCAATTTATTTAGTGTGTGTTGACGAAGCTTTAACTAAACCGTTATCAAACGGCTCTTATGTCTCACCAGGAGCAACTTTATATTTTAAAGTTATGGAAAGCAATAATACGTTTGAAAGTGAATTAGCTACTTATACATTAACTAAAAATGAAGAAGTTGTTGATGTAGCAATTAATTATAAATATGAGAGAACGGTCGGTATAATTCCTAATACTGTGGAATATAGTACAAATGGATTAGTCTGGACTACAGGTGAAGATAAACGCGTTTCGTTAGATGCAGGAAAGATTTATTTATTTAGAGTTAAAGCTACAGAGGAAAGTTTTGCTGGTGTGATTACTTATCTAGCAATTCCACAAAGACAAGTAAATACAGCCAAACTTGAAGTAGAATCTACTACAAAAACTTCTGTTACTTTAGTGTTAATTGATGGAGCACAATACAAAATAGTTGATGCTAATGGTGATGTTTTCTATGATTGGGATGAAGTTAATGAATTTACAGATTTAGATTATGGAAGTACAATAACAGTTTATATGCGATTTGCCGGTACTAGTACTACATATGCATCAGAAGAAGTTGCAATAGAATTAACGTTAGGTGATTTATCTTCAGTTAAAGATAAAGAAGTAGTTTCAAATAATTCAAATACTTCTGATGAGGTTGTTATTCCTGATGTTTTAGTTGATGAGTCGGATGATGTTGTTTTAGAAATGCAAGAAGGTAATGTCATTGAGGTTAGCACTTTTGCTGAATTACAAGATGCTGTAAAAACAACAAATAATGTTACTATGACAACTATTGTTATCAATGGAACTATAAAGTTACAATCAGATTTAACTGTTAAAGGTAAGGTTACGTTTATTGGTAAAGGTGATGCTATATTAGTATTTGAATATGAAAATAAAAAATGTACACTTTACAATTCCGAAAATTCTGAAATTAGATTTGAAAATATTACAATTAAACGAACAGTAACAGATGAAACAGAAGGTTATTTATTTAGATTTAAAAACGGAAGTGTGTGGTTTACTGATGTGGTGTTTGATGTGGCCACATTAGAAGTAGTAAGCGAACAATACGATAGAGTTACTTATTGTGCAAGTGGGACAGATTTAAAATTATACTTTAATAACTGTTCTTATAACACAGAAGCTTATTTTTATCGTGGAACTATGGTATTTTTTAACAATGAAGCTTTACCTAATACAGCAGGTAAACCAACTATTTATGATTTAAATAGTTTACAACTTGATTATGAGACAAAGACATTTAAATTCCCAACTACTATTAAAGTTAGTGAGGATGAAGATTTTACTGAACTAGTTGAAAACAGATCAACATTTAAATCAAATACAACATATTATGTTTCAAAGGATGAATTCGTATTTGAATTTACAACTAAAAATCTAAAATTAGCTAAACCAACAATTAATAATTTAGCAATTAATTATTACACGGAAACAATTTGTTTCTCAGAAAAATATTTAGTCGCTTTAGATAGTGAATTTACTAAATTAGTATCTAGTGGTGATAGTGTTATTCCTGGAGAAACTATTTATGTTAAGAGATTAGCCGAAGGTATTTATTTTGAAAGTGATGTAGCTGTGATTACATTACCTCAAAGACCAAAGGTGTTCGAATTAACTAATGATTTTGTATGTTCGTTTGGATTTGTAATGACTTATTATGAAAATGTTGAATTTAGTATTACTGGCCAATATCAATTATCTCCGGTATTTATAGGATTAGAAAGTAATACAACTTATACGGTAACAATGCGTTTTAAAGCAACTGATTCCTCATTTGCTTCCGATGTGTACCGAGTGGAAGTTGTTACTGCAGAATAACTTTTAGATATAAGATTTAAATGAAGGGTGATTAAAATGAGTATTAAAACTGTAGCCATAGTAGGCTTAGGAGCAAGAGGATATCATACTTACGCTAGATATCAACATCTTTTTCCTGAAAAAATGCAAATAGTCGCTATTGCAGATATAGATAGCGAAAAAGTTGAATTAGCAAAAAAAGAATTTGGTGTAAAAGATGAAATGTGTTTTACATCAGCTATGAAGTTATTAGAAAAAGGAAGATTAGCTGATGTAATAATTATCGCTACACAGGATCAAGACCATAAAGAACACACTTTAAAGGCGATTGAAGCAGGTTATGAAATTTTGCTAGAAAAACCAATTTCAAATGATCCTTTAGATTGTATTGAAATTCGCGATGCTGCAATAAAAAAAGGTGTAAATATTACTGTATGTCATGTTTTAAGATATACAATGTTTTATAAGATGATTAAAGAAGCGATAGATAATAAAGTAATTGGTGATGTGGTAAGTGTTCAAGCAATTGAAAATGTAGGATACTGGCATCAAGCACATAGTTTTGTAAGAGGTAATTGGTCAAATAGTGATGAGACAAGCCCCATGATTTTACAAAAATGCTGTCATGATTTTGATATAATCAATTGGCTATTAGGAAAAAAATGTTTATCATTAAGTTCTTATGGTTCACTGAAATATTTTAATGTGAGACATGCTCCAGAAGGTAGCAGTGATTATTGTTATAGATGCAAAGTTCGAATGAATTGTCCATATGATGCTTATAAAATTTATATAACTAACGAAAATGGAATTAAAAATGGTAATACCGATTGGCCAATAAATATTATTAGGGAAAATCCAACTGTTGAATTGATTGAAGAGGCTTTAAAAACAAGTCGTTATGGAAGATGTGTGTTTAGATGCAATAATAATGTTGTAGATCATCAAGTAGTAAATATGTTGTATGAAGAAGATATAACTGTTCAATTAACAATGTGTGGTTTTACAAAAGATATGTCACGCTATATTAAAGTGATGGGAACTTTAGGTGAAATCATAGCTGATCAAACTTCAAATATTGTTAGAGTAAGGACGTTTGAAGGAGAAGAATTTATTTATGATATTAATGTTTTATCTACTGATTTATCTGGCCATGGTGGAGGAGATAATCAAATGATGACAGAAATGTTTGAAGCTATGGATTCAAAAGAACAAACAAATTCATCAATTGTTAATTCAATCTCAAGTCATATTCAAGCTTTTGCTGCTGAATATTCAAGACTAAATAATGGATTAAATATTACAATTGAAGATTTTGAAAAAATTTGTAAACAATAGGAGGGCAAAATGAAAAGGAAGTTTTTATTGATTGTAACGCTATTAATAACTTTTATGTGTGTAGCGTGTAAACAAGATAATAACATATATATTGATATATTTTCGCGTCCTGTAGTTGAAAAACCTGCTGAAGGAAGAAAAAATTGGAATGATGTGTCAAGTTTTATTTGTTATTACGGAGATTTTGACTATGAAGTTCAAAGTAAATTTGACGTAGTTATTATGCACTCTAGTATTTTATATAACCCTGGTCATTCTGTTGAAGAAGGGTTTGACTTTGAAGCATATAAAGAACAAGCTAAAAATGAGGTAGCTAAATTACAAGCTGCTGGTTGTTATGTTGTTTCTTATATTACTATTGGAGAGGATGACACATTAACCGTTGCTGATGGATTAGGTGAAGGGGGTTATGCTTCATACTATATTTATGAAAATGGTGTTCCTAAACAAAATGCTAACTGGGGTTCTTGGTTTGTAGATGCTGGAAATCCAGTGTGGCAAGCAAAAATCTTAGATGAAGCCTCACAAATTTTAGATTTTGGTGTTGACGGATTATTTTTAGATACATTAGATACAGTTGATATCGCTAATAATACTTTATCTGGTATGGCTGATTTAGTTAAAAAATTAGATGAAGCCTTTCCCAACGCTAAATTAGTAGCTAATCGTGGGTTTACAGTATTACCTTATATTTCACAACATATTGACGGCTTAATGTTTGAAAGTTTTAATACAACTGTTTCTGATTTTGAAACGGGCGTTTTTAGAGATTTAGATCAAGAAGAACGTGATTGGAATGAATTAGTTGCATGTAATACTATTAATGCGGTTAGAAGATATGATTATTTCCCAGTATTTGTATTAGATTATGTAAATTTAGAAGATTATGATTATATGACTCAATATTATTACAATCGCTCTTGGCAATATGATTTTATTCCATATTCTACATATGATTTAAGTTTAGGTACTCCGACTTATCCTTTAGATTATGATGGCAACTTTTTAGTTCCTACTTCAAACCGCGGAGAATTAGCTTTAAGCAAATTGGCATCTAGCGAATTAGAAGGATACAATGGTGATAGTTCTGCTTCAAACTTAGCATATAAAGAAAATGGCGCTACTGTTAAAGTATCATCAACTTTCCAAGGATATAAAACAACTGCATTAAATGATGGTTGGTTTGCAACACCTGAAAACCATGTACAATCGAATTGGGCTAAAGAATCTTGGGCTAGTACAGATAATAAAAATATTGATCATTGGATTGAATTTGATTTTGGTGAAAACAAAGAGGTTTCACAAGTTGTTGTTCATTGGGCTAATGATAATGATACATATTATTCTCCTAAAAAGGCAATTATTGAAGCAAATATTGGAGGCGAATGGGTAGAAGTAGCTATTATAACTAATGATCCATTAGAAGAAGGTGGAGACTTTAAAGCGTTTGAAGAAACGTGGGTATTTACTTTTGATACAGTAACAACAAATAAAATTCGTGTTGTTCAACCAAAAGGATGCGGTGCTCATGATAACTTTAATATCGCAATTAGAGCTGGAGTTATGTGGGTTAGTGAAGTAGAAATTTATAAGGAGGCAAAATATAATGAATAAGATTAAGAGATTATTAATTGCTTTATTGTTTGTAACATTACCTTTATTTATGGTAGGATGTTACGAACCTGATTTAGAGTATAAACCTGTGGATGTTGGACAATTACAAGCACCAAAAAAGGCGGAACTTGGTAGCGATGAGTATCGCCAAGAGTATAAAGAAATTGAAAAATATGATGAGGTAGTTGAAATTGATGTTGCACTTTGTGAGTTCCCATTAGAACCTGGTGTAGATTCTGAAACTACTCCTAAAAATCAATCATTTAACGAAGTTGCTTTAGAAAAACTTAACATTAAGATTAATTATGTAGTAACTACTAATAGCGCGTTTTATGAACAAAAATTAAATAACTATTTTACTTCTGGAAGAATGCCTGATATGTTTTATATCACAAATCCAGAAATGTATACTAAATTAATGGAGGGTGGAAAGTTAGCTGATTTAACTGAAACTTTCTGGTATTTAAATGACGAATTACAAGAAAACTATTTACAACATTTCCCAGAATTATTACCTGAATGTATGAGAGAAGGAAATTTATATAGTTTACCTACAATTACTAATACATATCAATCTGCACAAAGATTATATATTCGTAAGGACTGGTTAGATATCGTTGGTATGGACGCACCTACAACAATGGAAGAATTTTATCAAGTTGGTAAAGCATTTGCTGAACATAAAGAGGAAATCGCTGCAGCTACAGGTATTGCTGTAAATACTGTTAAGCCATTTACTATGAATAAAGAAGTTACATGGGCTGGTTCTTATTCTATTGAAGGTTTCTTAAATTGTTTTGGAACTAGCGTTGATGCTTATTTTGAAGGTGATGATGGGCAATTATATTTTTCTAATACAAGTCAAGAAATGAAAAATGCTTTAGCTATGTTAAGAAAAATGTATGATGAAGGCATTTTAGATAAAGATTTTATTAACCAAACAGCTGAAAAAATCCAAGGTCATATAAAAGCTGGGTTTGTAGGTATGGTATTTGGTGAATGGTGGATGGCTAAAGATGTATTAGATGATTGCGTTAGTAACATTGACGGTGCTGATTGGGTTTGGGTAGACATCCCTAGTGCTGAAGGTGTGGATGCTAAACCGATCGTTGAAAGTGTTAATATTTCTGGTTATAACGTTGTTAGTTCAACATGCGAACATCCAGAAGCTGCTGCTAGATTAATTAATTTATTCTATGATATGTATTATAGTGATGATGCTACTGAAAGATATGAAGGTAGAAATTTACCATCAAATAAATTCTATTATCAATTTGTTCCAATTAAATTATGGGATGGTATTGCATCAATTAGAGAATATGAACGTGTACAAGAAGTTTTTGATAATTTACTTGAGTTAGATTTCAATCCTGCCTTATATGTTGATGAGGCCGAATATGCTAAAAATGGTATTTTACAAACTGTTTCTTCGATAACAGACGATGATTATTTAGTTAATAAATTAGGAGAGACAGAATATACAATTATTCACCGTGATGTGATAGCTGCAATTAATGCGAATTCAAAAGTGAGAGCGGAATTTAGTAAATTAAAAACACGTGAAAAAACATTACACTTTGTCGATGGATATCCATATTTTTATGCTTATTCAAATGGTAAACAGTTAAATGAAATGTCTACTGGGGAAAAACGTGGTTGGGGTATTTATCATGAAATGATTGACCCTACAGGTGGTTATGCTTATGTAGTAGAATTAACAAAGAAAGTAAAGGAAGCTAAATATGATTGTTTCTATGGTGCTACTTTAACAGTTATGAAAGAAAATTCTGATTCTATTACTAGAAATACAAATATCATGTTTACAAAGATTATCGTTGGACAAATGACTATAGAAGAATTTGATTCAGTGTATGTTGCTGAGATAAAATCTAAAGTAGATTCAATTATTCCTGAAGTTAATAAGTGGTATAAAACACATAATATTGATTATAATCATGTTTATGCATTAATTAACAAATAAAATTAGTTGGGGGAGTGTTTGTATGAAGAAAACCCAAACAAATCGTGCTTTTTCAAAACATAAATTTAAAGCACAAGTAACTTTGCATGCGATGATGGTGCCTGCATTAATATTTGCAATAATCTTTTCGATAGTTCCGCTTTTTGGATTGATTATAGCTTTCCAAGAATATGAACCTATGGATGGAATATTTGGTTCAAAATTCGTAGATATTTGGCAATTTAGAAAATTATTTAGTGATAGTTACTTTTTTCAAGTTTTAGGCAATACGATTGTCATCGCAATATTAAAAATTATAGCAATTACTGTATTTAGTGTTATTTTTGCTTTATTAATTAATGAAGTTCAAAATGAAAAATTGAAAAAAATTATCCAAGTTACGATATTTTTGCCTTATTTCTTATCTTGGGCATTAATCGGTACAACATTTGTTGAAATGTTTAGTATGGATGGTATTGTTAACCTTGTTTTAGGAACTAAAGTGGCTTGGATTAATGAACCACAATATTTTAAAGGAATTGTAGTTTTAACTGATCTATGGAAAAACTTAGGCTATCAAGTAGTTGTTTTCTTGGCTGCAATTACATCGATAAATTCTAATTTATATGAAGCAGCAGAAATAGATGGAGCTGGTCATTTGCAAAAATGTTGGCATATTACAATTCCTGGAATTAAACCAATGATTGTTTTAATGAGTATTTTAAATATTGGTAATATTATGAATGCAGGTTTTGAACAAATTCTAGCTATGTATAATCCACTTGTATATGATGTAGGCGACATTTTAGATACAATGGCTTATCGGTTAGGTATTTTACAAAATTCACAATCGATAGGTACGGCAGTAGGTCTCTTTAAATCAGTCGTGAGCTGTGTATTCTTTATTGTTGCTTATCGAATTGCTTTTAAAGTGTCTGATTATAAACTGTTCTAGGAGGTGGCTATATGAGTAAAAAATATAAAAAGAAATCATCTATAAAAGTATCTACTAGTAGAAAAATATTTTTGATTTGTAATAATACATTTTTAATTGTTTTTGCTTTGGTATGTTTAGTGCCATTTATTAACCTCTTAGCCATTTCTTTATCTAGTGCTACTGCAAATAATGCTGGTAGTGTTGGTTTACTTCCGATAGGATTTAATATTTCAGCATATGAAGCATTAATATCGAAGGATGAATTTTGGCGTGCTTTTGGTATATCTGTTGAAAGGGTTGTTTTAGGTACAATTATTTCGTTAGCAATTAACGTTTTAGCTGCTTATCCACTATCTAGACCTAAAAAACAATTTAAACATAGAACACTTTATGTTTGTATATTTATTGTTACAATGTTCTTTAGTGGTGGGGTTGTGCCAAACTACATATTACTTTCTAATTTAGGTTTATTAAATAAAATTTGGGCATTAATTCTTCCAACTGCTTTCAATGCATGGAACGTAGTATTATTGATTAGTTTCTTTAGAGAAGTTCCATCTGAACTTATTGAAGCTGCGGAAATTGATGGTGCGAGCCAATGGAAAATTTTATTTAAAGTTGTTTTACCTATTTCATTGCCTGCCCTTGCAACTGTAACATTATTTACAGTAGTAGCGCAATGGAACAACTGGTTTGATGGTGTATTGTACATGAATGATGAAAATTATCCATTGCAATCATATATTTATAGTCTTCTTCAAAATTTAGAATATATGTTACAGAACCCGGAAAAATTTAGTGCAACTGAACAAGCTGAATTAACAAACAAATCTTTAAGAAGTGCTCAGATATTTATTGCGATGCTACCAATTATGTTAGTTTATCCTTTTGTTCAAAAATATTTTATTAAAGGATTAACACAAGGTGGAGTTAAGGAATAGTTATGGAGGTATATATGAGAAAGGTTTTTAAAAAGATTTCAATATTTATTTTAAGTTTAGCGATAGTGTTACTATTAGCTGCTTGTGAAGGCGAAGCAGGAAAAACAATTTATACAAATACAACTGATAGACCTGAGGATTTACCTCCTTTAGCTGAAGTTGAAAATATCAAATATCCTGAAAGACCAACAAATATCTCTGCAGGTCAAGGAACTGGAGTGCCTACGATTGGCGAAGCTTCAACTAATAGTGAATATTATCAAATTGAACAAAAAGATGGCACTATTACAGTTACTTATAGAGAAGTTGGTAAATGGGATTATATTTATTTACCAATTGAAGGTTTTAATAAAGAGTTTCAAAATATTAAAATAACTGCAACAGGTCAAAATGTAGATAAAATTGCTTTTACTGCTCTTTATTATGAAATGTATGATCAAAATTATCCAGCAGTTACAGTCTTGACGCAAGATGTAGTTAATGGAGATCAATATTTTGTTATGCAATTAGGCAAAAAGAAATTATTAGATGATGCATACAAAGAGTTAGATGATGTTTTAGGTAATCAAACAGTTGTTGGTTTATGTATTTTTATTGATTCTAATCCAGCACAACCAACTTATAAAGATGGTACAAAGGAATGCTCGTTAACAATTAGTGGTGTAGAATTTTTAACTGATAATGATCCAGGATTGGGAGATATTTATGTAGCTCCTGGAATTAAACCGGGTGTTTCTGATCCTAATAATTCAATTGAATTAGATTTAACGGGAAATTATATTGTAACAAGAAGTGCTGAAGCTACTATAAACCAAGCAGCGATGTTTAATGTAAGTAATTACACTAGCGATTACACTGCGTTTACATTAACGATGAATACTAAAAATGTTAAAAATATTGTTTTTGAGGTATTATTTAGCGGTGGTAAGGTCGGAACAGAGTGGAAAGACCAAGTAACGCTTGATACATATGCAAATTTAACAGATGGCCAACATACATTCGTAGTTGATTTTGCTGAAGCACAACCAACTGATATGAATTGGAATGCTGTTCCTAATTACTTTATTAAAAATTATAATATTCATACTATTAAGATGTATATTGATACAACTGATGGGTTTATTGATTTAATTGATTCTGAAGCAACTTTAGAAATTTCTGAATTTAAATTTATTAGAACAGCTCATGATGAAAATACGATAACTAAGAAATGGGCACCAGCTACTAGTAATGTATTTGAATTTGGTGATGATTTAAATAATGGAGGGGTTGGTACAGTTACTTATGCTCATCATACTTCCTGGGATAGTTTCCAAATGCCTGTAAGTAATTATAGCGCTGTTAACAAAATTACAATTAAATTCCAAGCAAGTGAAGCTATTAAACATTTAGGTATTGCATTAGTAAGTGGAAATTTTGATTCAATGAATAGTGAAGTTGTTTTAAATGAAAGTGCGGAAAATCTTCAAAGTCTTAAAGGGCAATTATTGACAAAAGGTGGAGAAATTGAAGGCGTAGTTCAACAAGTTGAAATTGATGAAGCTACAAATACTTATACAATTACATTTGATTTTACAAACGCTACTGTAGTAGATAGATATGGCAAGAAGATTAACGAAATGACTATATCTGCGATTAGATTCTATCTAACTGATCCTAGTAGTGATGATATTTTTGAAGAAACTAGATTAATTACATTCTTAGGAATAACATTAGAATAACATGATAGAATTAAAAGATTTATATACAAGATTAGAGATTCCTAATAGTGAAGTAGCTAAATTTGATGAAGTAAGTAAAAATTTAAATATTGATTATTTGGTGTCATTATTTTATAATGATGAGGAAAAGTTTTTTGAATATTTAGATAAAGAATTAAAAGAAAA
>CAZSIA010000006.1:0-26857 GCA_964606905.1 uncultured Anaeroplasmataceae bacterium
TTCCACAAAAAATGTGGATAACTTTTACTTTTAACAATCAAAAAAACAACAAAAATGTGGAAAACTAAATAGAAAAAAGGGCTAAATAATGCATTTATAATAAATTTTACACATTATTAAGGTGATGAAAAAATGTGGACAAGTTTTCCACATTTAGATTAAAAAAAATTAAAATAATTGCGGATAATTAAGTATTAAAATATAATAAATATAAATAAAAGGAATGATTGTGATGAAAAAAATAAAAAGACCTATTTTAGCAATAGGTTTAACTATAACAACTTTTGAAGTATCATTATATATATTATCTCAACTAATTTCTAACAACAGCGAAATTATAGCTAAGGTTGTTTTTGGTGTATGTTTAGTAATTTTATTACTTAATATAAATAGTTTTTATACAGTAAATTTAACAGCAAAAGAATTTAAAGTTAAACGATATTTACCATGGATTTCCTTTACACTAACTTTAATTTATGCAATTTATTATTTAGCAGTTATTATTATGAATTTACATGATGGAGTTCATCCTATAGATACACTGATGATAGCTAATTTATTTGTAATTTGTATGGGATTATTATTGTATATACCAGGAATTTTAAAAAGAATAATTGATAATAAAATAACTTATGAAGAACATTTAAATGAAAAAAATACTATAAATAAAAAAAAATAAACTAAAAAATAAAAAAAACGAGTTGACATTATATTTTAATTTTAATATAATTTAATAGCATGGTTTCGCAAGAAAGGTGGTTAAACCCAAATGAAAAGAACATATCAACCTAATAAACTTAAAAGACAAGTGACTCACGGATTCCGCGCTAGAATGGCTACAGTGGGTGGACGTTTAGTAATTAAACGTCGTCGTGCTAAAGGTAGAGCAAAATTAACAGCTTAATTAAATAATTTGATTATACTAGGACTACTCGATTCAAAAAAAAAACTCTTCGGGTAGTTTTTTATTTTTTCAAATTAAGGAAATTATGAAAAAAAAATATCGTATAAAAAAAAGTGAAGACATCGAAAAAGTATTAAAAAAGAAAAACTCTGTTGGAAATAAAAACTATATTATCTATATTATGAAAAATAGCGAAGCCAAAAATTTCCGATTAGCAATGAGTGTTTCGAAAAAGATAGGAAATGCAGTTGTTAGAAATAGAGGAAAAAGATTAATTAAACAAGTATTTAAAAAATATAAAAACGAAATACTTCCATTTGATATATTTGTTATAGCTAGAATTAACTCAATTAATTTAACTTATAATGAAGTTGAAAGCAATATAATATATTTATTAAAAAAAATCGATGTCTTAAAAAAGGAGAACAAATGAAAAAATATTTAACAAAAGAGAAAGTAATGCTTATTATCGGTCTTTGTATACTTATTTTTGGTCTTACTAGCTGTTCTGGGGGCGAAGATTCTTATAAAATTCCATTAAATAAGTTTTCAGAAGAAAATGATATTTTCGGTTGGTTACTAATTTGGCCAATTGGATGGGTAATGCATTTTATTGGAAGTCTTTTTCCATCAGGACAGTTTGCATGGGGATTATTATTCACTACAATAATTGTACGTACAATTGCATGGCCTATTTATGCAAAAACTAATGATATGTCATTAAAAATGAGTATTGCACAACCAGAAATGAACAGAATTCAAGCAAAATATGCAAATCGTAAAGATCCACAATCTCAACAAAGAATGCAACAAGAAATGATGGCAGTTTATAAAAAGTATAAAATTAGCTTCTTTGGTTGCTTCGCGCCATTTATTCAAATGCCTATTTTTATGGCGATGTACTCAGTTGTAAGAAGAATTACAGTTGAAGGTGGAAGTTTATCACTAACAGATGCGTCATTCTTTGGGATTGAAAATTGTTTGAATTTAGGTGTAATGGGATCAACAGGTGAAGCAGCGCCAACATGGAGTGCGAGTTTTATTATTGGAATTATCTTATCAATACTTGTTGGTGTAACAATGTGGTTATTAAATTATTTTGGTCAAAAGAAACCAAGTTATGCAAAAAATACACATACACATAATAATCAACAAGCTAACCAAATGACAAATACTATGAAATATATGAATTATTTTATGATTTTTATGATGGTATTTGCAGCGTTAAGTAATAACGGATTAGCTTTATATTGGGTATTTGGTAATATTTATTCAATTATTCAAGGATTTATTAATCGTTATTTAAATGAAAAGAAATATTACAAAATGAAAAAAGAAAATACAGTTGATAATTTGATTTAATAAAGGTGTACAAATATGCAAAGAAAACAAGAATTTATATGTAAAACATTAGATGAAGGTATGGAATTAGCTGTTTCTTATTTTCATTTATCAGAAGAAAAAATATTTCTAAATATCTTAGAAGAAAATGAAGATGGATTTAAGGTAGAAGCTTTAGTTGATATCAATTTAGCTTTAGAAGGAAAAAAATATATTGAATCAATTTTACAATCAATGAATATTACTTATCAATTAGAAGTTAGATCATTGAATAACGAAACAGAAATTTATTATAATATTCACACAGACGAAAATCCATTATTAATTGGAGTAAAAGGAAAAACATTAGATGCATTACAAGTATTAGTTCGTAATTTATTACAAATTTATACAAAAGAATTAGTAGTTGTAAATGTAGATGTTGGAAGTTATAGAGAAAACCGTAAGCATCAATTAGAAGTATTAGCTACTAAAATTGCTAAAGAAGTTGCTAAAACTAAAGTTCCTGTTAAATTAAAACCTATGAGCAGTTATGAACGTCGTATTATCCATAACAAATTAAGTGAATGGAGAGATGTTTATACAGAATCTGAAGGTGAAGGAACAAATCGTTGTTTAGTAATTAAGCCAAAAAGAAAATAGTTAAAAATTGAGATTTCGAGTAGGAATCTCTTTTTTTATTGTATAATTAATAAAAGGGTGGTTTTTATATGAAAATAATTTGTTTAATTATTATTATTTTAACTTATATTTATGAATTGTTTTTAAATATCGTTGATTTAAAAAGTGTAAAAAATCCAATTCATGAAAAAGTAAGTGATATTTATGATGAAGAAAAATATTTAAAATGGAAAAAATATAAAAAAGATGGAATTATATCAGATGTAATATTTTCAATAATACAGTTTGTTTTGATAATAATATTATTAGTATTTGATGTTTATTCTTTAATTGGAAATAATGTAGGAAATAATCCTTATGTTACAACTCTTGTTACATTAGGGTTATATATATTTGTAGATTTTATAATTACAACAATAAAAGAATATGTAGACACAATGGTTATCGAAGAAAAATATGGATTTAACAATACTAAACTTCCACTTTTTATAAAAGATAGAATCAAAAGTTTAATATTAACTTCTGTTATACTTATTGGGTTAATGATGTTGTTTGTTTTGATTTATAAAGCAATTGGAAATTATGTAATTTTAGTCTTTGTTGGAATACTTATTTTAATTGTGTTAATAGTAGTTGTTATTTCTCCATTTTTAATGAAAATAAGTTATAAAGTAAAGCCATTAGAAGATGGAGAACTAAAAACAAAATTAACAGAATTATTAACAAAATATGGATTTAAAGTTAGAAGTATTGAAGTGCTTTTAGCAAGTGAAAGAACGACAAAATCAAATGCTTCTTTTTCTGGCTTAGGTAAGACAAAAACTATAACTTTGTATGATAATTTAATTAATTCAATGACACCTGATGAAATAGTAGCTGTGTTCGCTCATGAATTAGGGCATGGATTACATAAAGACACCTTAAAATTAGGAGTTATGTCTGTAGTAAATATTTTACTTATTGTGTTATCTTTAGTTTTATTGATTAATATTAAAGAGTTTCATATTTCATTTGGATTTAACGATGTTAATTATGGTTTTTCTTTTATATTGTTGACATATTTATTTTTACCATTTATTTCAATTATCACAGGACTTGTAACTAATGCCATATCTCGTAAGGCTGAATATGAAGCGGATAATCAAGCTGTAAATGAAGGGTACGGACCAGAACTTATAAATGCATTAAAAGTATTAGCACGTGAAGATTTTGCTGATTTATCACCATCTAAACTTATTGTACTTTTAACTTATTCTCATCCGCCAATGTTAGAAAGAATTTTAAATATTGAGAGACAATTAAATAAGTAGAAATTAATTAGAGGGTACTTATGAAAGAATATGTTAACAACGCTTCAAAAATTAGAGTTTTAATTCTACCAATAAATATATTTTTTCTTAGCATAACTATAATAAGATGGATAACTTTTAATGGTGAAGATGTTATTGATTTAATTGTGATGAGTATTACATTTATATTAATTTGTAGTTTGTATGATTTTATGTTTATTTATTTAAAAAGTTTAATGCACATCACAAAATTCGATGATGAAAAAATAGTCCAAAAATATATTTTTAGTGAAAAAAAGGTGTTTTACAAAGATATAAAAACAATATTATTAGTAGGAACAACAATAGTTTTATCTGATAGTGTTGTTGATATAAGTAAATTATCAAAAAAAGGAAATATATTAAGAAAACACTTTAATAATAACGTTATGTTTTATTTAGGAAATGACGATTCTATTTTAATTGCTATTGCAAATAGTTCTAATTGTAATCTGTATATCCTAAATTCAACTAAAGGATCTAAAATAAGGATTGAAAGATACTTTAATGTGGTTAATAAATAGATAAATAAAATTTTGTATATAAAAAATAGTGAATCAAAAACAAATGATTTACTATTTTTCTTTTATACTTCCCTTTTATTTGTAAAAACACCATCTAGGTGGTAAAATAACTATTAAAGAAAGAAGGAATAAATTATGAAATGGGATTTAACAAAAATATATAAAAATAAAGAAGAATATAATAGTGATTTAGCTTATGTTAGAGAAAGTATAAGTGGATTTTTAAAATATCAAAACAACTTAAATGATAAAAACACTTTATTAGAATTTTTAAAATTTAGTGATACTGTAGAAATTAAATTAAGTAAACTATTTACATACGCACACATGAATTTTGATTTAAATCAAAAAAATGTAGAAGCTTTACAAGATTATCAAATTGTTTATAGTGTTTATAACGAATTAATCCAAGCTTCTTCTTTTGTAAACAGCGAACTTGTAAGTATTGGTAAAGAAAAACTAGATAGTTTTATTAAAGAAGAAAAAGAACTAGAAACATATTCTTTTATGATTGAAAAATTATTTAACAATCAAGCTCATATCTTAACAAAAGATAAAGAATTATTATTATCTTATTTTAATTCTCCGTTATCTGTATTTAATGATATGTATGATAAACTTGCGGTTAGTGATAACAGTAGTGTTATGATCACGTTAAGTGATGGAAGTGAAGTTGAAATTAGTGAAGCAAACTTTAGAGGTTATTTAGCTACATGTAAAGACCCTGAAGACCGCAAAAAAGTATTTGAAGCGGTTTACAAATTCTACGAATTACATAAAAATGTATTTGCTGCAATTTACCGTGGTGTTATTGAAAGTAATATTGCTAGTATGAAATCAAGAAACTATGAAAGTATCTTACATTCATTCTTAGAACACAATAATATTCCTGTTGATGTGTTCTTAACATTAATTGATACTTGTAAAAATAATACAGAACCAGTAAAAAAATACTACGATTTAAGAAAGAAATATTTAAAATTAGATGAATTACATACATATGATCGCTTTTTAGAATTATCAAGTTATGCTAAAAACTATTCATACGAAGAAGGTAAAGAATTATTTTTTAAAGCATTAGAATGTATGGAAGATGAATTTAAAGAAAAAGCTTATAAAGTTTTAGAAGAAGGTAGAGTAGATGTAAATATTGCACCTGGTAAAAGAACTGGAGCTTATTCAACAGGTACATATGAAGAAGGGCCATTTATTTTATTGAATTACAACAACACATTAGATGATGTATTTACATTAGCTCATGAAGCAGGACATTCAATCCACACTTCTTATTCAAATGAAAACCAACCATTCCCAACAGCTAACTATACAATCTTTGTGGCTGAGGTTGCTTCTACATTTAATGAACAATTATTATTAGATTATTTACTTAAAACAAGTGAAGATAAAAATTTAAAAATTGTTGTTTTACAAAATGCAATTGATGGATTAATTGGTACTTTCTATCGTCAAACATTATTTGCAGATTATGAATATCAAGCACATGATTTAGGAGTAAAAGGTTTGCCAATAACTCATGAATCTTTATCTAATATTATGATAGATTTATATATGCAATATTATGGAATTGACCTTAATACAGAACCACTTAAAAAATATGTATGGTGTTATATTCCACACTTATTCCATACTCCATTTTATGTATATCAATATGCAACAAGTTTTGCATCAAGTTTAGCTATTTATTCTAAAGTTAAAAACAAAGAAGAAAATGCATTTGAAAATTATTTAAAATTATTAAAAGCAGGTGGATCAACTTATCCTGTAGATATTATAAAGTCAGCAGGTGTTGATTTAACTAACAAAGAAAGCTTTATGGCAGTAGTAAATCGTATTAGTGATTTAGTAAGTCAACTTGAAAAATTATTGGAGGAATAGTCGATGAATATTGGGGAAAGAGCGTATAAAGTTTTAGAGGAAATATCTTATGAACGTTTAGGTGGAACTAAAGAAGAATTGAGTGCTTTAGAAGTTATTAAAAGAGAAGTTGAAAGTTTAAAAATTGAGACTATTATTGAAGATTTCGAAGTTAATTCTTACGAGATTGAAAGTGCTGAATTTATTGTAACTAAGCCAAAAAGAGAAGTTTATAATGTTAAAGGTTTTGGAATGTGCTCTTCAACTATTGAAGAAGGTGTGTTTACTGAATTTTATTATTTAGAAAACATAAAACAAATTGATTTATTAAATTTGAAAGGAAAAACAATTTTATTAACAAGCCCTCTAACTTATCAACTTTATGAAGATTTAGTAAAGAAAGAAATTGCCGCAATCGTTGTTTCTAGTGGGTCTTTATATGATGATTTAGATAATACTGATTTAGAAGAAAGAACATTAAGAGAACGTCATTATAAACATGGTAAAATTCCTTGTTTTACAATGAGAATGGTTGATTGTGAGAAGCTAGTTTTATCAAATCCTGAAGAAGTGTATTTTAAATTAATTCAAAAAGAAGATAAGGCTACCTCTCATAATCTAGTAGCGACAATTTTAGGAAGTGAAAAACCGGAAGAAATAGTTTGTTTTACTGCTCATTATGATTCTGTTCGCTTTTCTACAGGAGCCTACGATAACGGTACAGGAAGTGTTACTATTTTAGAATTGCTTCGTTATTATAAAGAACACACTCCAAAAAGAACTTTAAAATTCATTTGGTGTGGTAGTGAAGAAATGGGATTGTTAGGTTCTCATGCTTACGTAAATCAACATAAAGAAGAATTAGAAAAATATAAATTATGTATAAATGTAGATATGACAGGTGTTGTTTTAGGAAAAGATATCGCTGTATGTACGAGTGAAATGTCTTTTGTTAATTACATTGATTATTACTCAAAAAATATCGGTTTTGTAATTGATGCTTCTCAAGGAGTTTATTCTAGTGATTCAACACCATTTGCTTTTAACAATGTACCTGCTGTTAGCTTTGCTAGAATTTCTTCAAGAGGTGGAGCTGAAATTCATTCTCGAAAAGATGTTATTAAATTTATCGATCCGACGTATTTAGAAAAGACAATTTTATTCATTACATCTTTATCTGAAATTTTAATTAATTCAGTATACTTTCCTGTTCCAAAGACTATGCCACAAAATATGAAAGACGATTTAGATAAATATTTAGGTAATAAGAAAAATGTTTAATTTATTTAAAGGTTTATCAAACAAAAAAATTATTTTAATTTCTATTATCTTACTTCTTTTAATGGCTGGTGTTGTTGTATTATACTCGTATAAACTATTAAATGAAACTTTCTTTTTAATAATTATGTTTGTACTATTAATGTCATTTTCAACACTTACTTCACAGTTGTGGCAAAGGCATTTTGAGAAAAAATTAGCTGAAAAGAAAAAAGGAAAAATATATACATTTAATAGTAGTGTTTATTTAAAAAACACAACAAAAAGTTTAAAATCAAATTTTGGAACAGTTGATTTATATTTAGAAAATAAAACTTTATACACTTTAATTACAGTAAATGATTCTGAAGCTTTTTTTAGTGAAGAATCTCAACAAGTAAAATACAATATAGATCGAAAAAAATATGATAGATTAATTCAATTTTATTTATTTGATGTTAAAGATATTTCTTTATTAAGAAAGATAAGTATCTTAAATTATCAATCAAAAAACTTTTATGTAGGTTCATTTATTGTTGATAATATTAATAAAACAATTTATCAAACAGATGATGTGAAACCAAGTGAAGAGTATCAAAATTTATATGATAACTTCTTAAAACTTTTAGATTTAAATTTAGACCAAAAATAATTTTGGTCTTTTCTTTTTGTTTAGCCATTTTTTTACAATAATTTTACTATATTTTTAATATACTTTCCTAGGGGATGATATATTGAAATATTTTAGAACGGATGGTATTAGGGGTGAAGCTTATACCGAACTTACTTTATCGCTTTCGTATTTGATTGGTTTGTTTTTTAAAACAAGTGAGAAAAGAGTTGTTATCGGAATGGATCCTAGAGAATCTTCACTTGATATTAGCTATGCGATAAGTGAGGGATTAAAAGGACATAAGGATGTTAGGTTTGCAGGTGTAATTTCAACACCAGGACTTATGTATTACACTTTAGAAAATAATTGTATTGGTATTATGGTGACTGCATCGCACAATATGTATAAAGATAATGGAATAAAAATTGTTGATAGTGGTAAAAAAATTACAAAAGACTTAAGTGAAGAAATTGAAAAGTTTATTGATTTAAAAAAAGATATTGTCTTTAATATTGAAGGAAAAGCTAATATAGATATTGATTATAGTGTAGTTAAATCTTATCTTACTTTTTTAAAAGGGAAATTGATTAAGAATGATTTAAAAATCTTATATGATGGCGCAAATGGTGCGTGTAGCTATATCTTAAAAGAATTATTTAGTGAAAATGAAATTATAAATTGTGAACCGAATGGTAAAAACATTAATGAAAAATGTGGCTCAACTGATTTATCGTCGTTAATCAAAGAATTAAAAGTAAGAGGACTTGATATTGGAATTGCTTTTGATGGTGATGGTGATAGAATTATGGTTGTTGATAAATACAATCGTATTTACGAAGGGGATTTTTTAACATATATTTTTGCGGTTGATTTATTTGAAAAAGAAATGTTGACAGGAAAAACAGTTGTTTATACTGAAGTTGTTAATCCTGGTATTGTAAATAAACTTAATGATTTAGGAATATATACGATTATTACTGAAGTAGGAGATCATCATATCAGTAAAGCGTTAGAAAGAGAATATATAATTGGTGGAGAAAGTTCAGGGCATATTATTAATAAAACAATTTTACCTTTTGGTGATGGTCTAGCTAATGCCTTAGAACTTATTAAAGTGTTAACATTAAAAACGAAAAAACTACATGAGTATACATATGATGTTAAAATGTATTATTCTAAATCCATTAATATCTATTTTAATAACAATGATTTTGAAATAAGTAAAAAGGTAAAGGATAAAATTAATAAATTTGCAATTAAAAAGAAGCTAAGTTTAATATTAAGAAAAAGTGGAACAGAAAAAGCTATAAGAATTTTTCTTTACCAACCATCTTCTCGTGGAATGAATCGAAATATTAATAAAATTGTGAGGATTGTTAAAAATGTTTGATAACAAATATATTGATGAAGTTAAAGGACTTAACATTTATATTTCAAAAGAAAGTAAAGTAAGTGATAAAGCTAAAATTTTATTTAATTCTTTAATATTAGGTAAATCAGAAATAAAAGATGAAGCTATTATAGGACCTAATACAATTATTATTGATTCAGTTATTTATAGTGGAGCACATATCTTAAATTCTTTTGTTACAAATTCTAGTGTTGGTGAAAAAACCACTGTTGGCCCTTATGCTCATTTAAGAGATAGTACAAATATTGCTGATAATTGTAGAATTGGTAATTTTGTTGAAATAAAAAAAAGTAAGATAGGAGATAAAACAAAAGCTAGTCACTTAGCTTATATTGGGGATAGTGAGATTGGAATTGATTGTAATTTTGGTTGTGGAAGTATAACAGTTAATTATGATGGTATAAATAAACATAAAACAACAATCGGAGATAATGTTTTTATTGGTTGTAATACTAATTTGGTCGCACCTGTAACAATTCATAATAATAGTTTTATAGCTTGTGGTTCAACTATTACTTCTGATGTTCCTGAAAACACATTAGCAATTGCTAGAAGTCGCCAATTAAACAAAATAGATTATTATAAATAGACAAAATTCTTGTTTTTAAATTATAAAAAGCATATAATACATTTGAACTTACGGGACCTCTAAAGGCCTAAAAAGGAGAAATAAATATGAAAAAAAGAAAGCAAAGTGTCGTTAGACTTACTGTGACAGCTTCTTTATTAGCGATTACGATCATCTTACAAGCTATCGCAAGTTTTATAGTTATTCCTGTAACTAATACTAGCCCAGCGTTATCACTAATTCCAATTGCGGTTGGAGCGATAATTTATGGACCATCATGTGGGTTTATCCTAGGGTTAGGTTGGTCGATATTTATTTTAGTTTCTGGGCAAGCTAGTGGATATGTGGCAATGAATGCAATTGGAACAATTATTACTGTTGTTGGTAAGGGAACACTTGCGGGATTAGGTTCTGCTTATGTGTATCAACTTTTAAAGGAAAAAAATTATGTAGTGGCTATAATTTTAGCCTCTATTGTAACACCGTTAATAAATTCGTTAGTATATCGCGTTTGTTTAGTTGTCTTTTTCCAAGATTATTTTTTTGGGCAAGCTACAGATGCAGGAGTTCATCCGATTACTTATTTTATGCAGGCATTTATTGCAGGTGGATTTTTCTTAGAAGTAGGAATTAGCACAATCTTTTCACCCGTTGTTGTAAGAATTTGTGATATTTGTTTTGCTAAATTAGGAATACCTGTTAATTCGAAAAAGAATAAAGAAATTAATTAAAAATAAATATATAAAAAATGGTTTTGTTAATACAAAACACTTAAAAAAAGATTGTTTTTAAATAATCTTTAGATTATAATAAATACAAACGATGAAAAAGAATAGTAGTTTAGTTAATTTATTTAAGAGAGTTATCGGTTGGTGTGAGATAATATGAACGCTAGATGAATCTACTTTGGAGTGAGAAATCCGTAAGTCTGCGTTAAAGACAGTAAGTGCTAGATTTATCTAGAATTAAGGTGGCACCGCGAAGAAATTTCGTCCTTAGGTTTTTCCTAAGGATTTTTTTATTTAAAAAGGAGAAGATGAAAATGTTAGATATTAAATTTGTCAGAGAAAATGTTGAATTAGTAAAAGAAAACATTCGCAAAAAGTTTCAAGATCATAAACTTCCTTTAGTTGATGAAGCAGTTGAACTTGATAAAGAAATTAGAGCTATTAAAGCAAATGTTGAAGCTTTACGTGCTAGAAGAAATAGTGCAAGTAGCCAAATAGGAGCTTTAATGCGTAATAAAGAAATTGAAAAAGCAAACGCTATTAAAGCTGAAGTTAGTCAAATCAATGTTGATATTGCGACTTATGACGAAAAATTAGTTGAATTAGAAGCTAAATTAAAGAAAAACATGATGACTATTCCTAATATTATTGACCCAAGTGTTCCTGTAGGAAAAGATGATAGTGAAAATGTTGAAGTTAAACGTTATTTAGAACCAGCATTAAAACCATTTGAAGTTCCATATCACTTAGAAATATTAGAAAGATTAGGCGGAATTGATTTAGATAGTGCTAGAAAAGTTGCTGGAAATGGATTCTATTATTTAATCGGTGATATTGCTAGATTACACGAAGGTGTTATTGCTTACGCTAGAGACTTTATGATTAATAAGGGATTTACTTATTGCATTCCTCCATTTATGATTCGCAGCAATGTTGTTACTGGTGTAATGAGTTTTGATGAAATGGAATCAATGATGTATAAAATTGAAGGTGAAGATTTATACTTAATTGGAACAAGTGAACACTCTATGATTGGTAAATTTATCGATACAATTAATACAAAAGAGTCTTTACCACAAACACTTACTTCTTATTCACCATGCTTTAGAAAAGAAAAAGGAGCTCATGGTATTGAAGAAAGAGGAATTTACCGTATTCACCAATTTGAAAAACAAGAAATGATTGTAGTTTGTGAACCAGAAGATTCAATGGATTGGTTTACAAAAATGTATAATTACACAGTTGAACTATTTGTAAGTATGAATATTCCAGTTAGAGCTTTAGAATGTTGTAGTGGCGATTTAGCAGATTTAAAAGTTAAATCTATTGATGTTGAAGCATGGAGTCCAAGACAACAAAAATATTTTGAAGTAGGAAGTTGCTCTAATTTAGGTGATGCACAAGCGAGAAGATTAGGTATTAGAATTAAAGGTGAAAAAGGAAATTATTTTGCCCATACTTTAAATAATACAGTGGTTGCTCCTCCAAGAATGTTAATCGCATTACTTGAAAACCATTTACAGGAAGATGGTAGTGTAGTTATTCCTGAAGTGTTAAGACCATATATGGGCGGTAAAGAAGTTATTACTCCAAAAAAGTAGGAAGATAATTATGAATAAGAAATTTTATATTAAGGTAAGAGAAAGAGTTGCTGATTTATTACCAGCGGGTAGCGCAATGATTTTATTTGCTGGTAAAGATGTGCGTGAGAGTGAAGATCAATCTTATGAATTTTGTATTAATCGAAATTTTTATTATTTAACTGGTGTAAATGAACAAAACGATATATTTGTTATGATTAAAGAAGAAAATAAAATTCATAACATAATGTTTATTAATAAGTATGATGAACTATTTGCTAAATGGAACGGAAGAAAGATGTTTAAAGAAGAAGTTAATAATCTTTCTGGAATTACTGATATTCGTTACTTAGAAGAATTTAAAGATTTCTTGAATGAAATTAAAGATAAATACACACTTTATATGGATATTAAACCTAATTTATTTACTGAGCCTTTAGGTGAAGAGAAAAAATTATTAAAAGAATTAGAAAATATTACAGTTAATGATTGTCATAGTTTAATTGCTAAATGTCGTATGATAAAGCAACCTGAAGAAATTGAAGAAATAAAAAAAGCAATTGCTGTCACAAATAAAGGTATTGAAGCCTTGATGCAAAATATTAAACCAGGTTTATATGAATACCAAGTTGAATCATATTTTGACCAACAAATTAAATTTCATGGTGCGAGCGGAATCGCTTTTAAGACAATAGCCGCAAGCGGGTTGAACGGTTGTATTTTACACTACCACGCTAATAATACTGTAATAAAGGAAAATGAATTAGTGTTGTTTGATTTAGGCGCAGAATATAATTTATATAAATCAGATATCACTAGAACAATTCCAGCTAGTGGTAAATTTACTGCTAGACAAAGGGAAATTTATAACATTGTATTAAATGGACAAAAATTAGTATTTAGTAATATTAAGCCAGGAATTTCTACTAGTGAATTAAATCAAATATTAGTAGATTACTATAAGGTTGAATTAAAGAAAATTGGCTTAATAACTTGTGATGAAGAAGTTAGTAAATATTATTTCCATGGAGTAAGCCATCATTTGGGTCTTGATACACATGATGTTGCTTTAAGAGAAGAAAAGTTACAACCAGGATGCGTTATTACTGTAGAACCAGGCTTATATATAGCTGAAGAAGGAATTGGAATTAGAATCGAAGATGATGCTTTAGTTACATTAGATGGCGCAATTAATTTATCTAGTGAAATTATTAAAGAAACAAGCGATATAGAAGAATATATCGCAAAATTTAATAAATAAAAAGGAGAGTAAAAGAAAATGGAATTAAAAGGATCAAAAACTGAACAAAATTTATTAGCTGCATTTGCTGGAGAATCACAAGCAAGAAATAAATACACTTATTTTGCAAGTGTTGCTAGAAAAGAAGGTTATGAACAAATTGCTGCAATTTTTGAAGAAACAGCAAATAATGAAAAAGAACATGCTAAAATGTGGTTTAAGGCATTAGGTGAATTAGGAACAACAGCTGAAAATTTATTACATGCTGCAGAAGGCGAAAATTATGAATGGACAGAAATGTATGAACAATTTGCTAAAGATGCTGAAGAAGAAGGATTTACGCGTTTAGCTTATCAATTTAGAGCAGTAGCAAAAATTGAAAAAGCTCACGAAGATCGTTATAGAGCATTACTTCATAACGTTGAAATGCAAGCTGTATTTGCTAAGAGTGAAATGACTATGTGGGAATGCCGTAATTGTGGACACTTAGTAATGGGTAAAAATGCACCAAAAGTTTGTCCTGTGTGCGATCATCCTCAAAGTTTCTTTGAAGTAAGAAAAGAAAATTATTAATAAAAGTATTGTTTTAATAAATTATAAAAAACGATATAGCATCTTTTTTTGGAAGGTGCTATTTTTTTCTGTTTTTTTTAATAACTTCATCATATACTTAATCGGTGAATAAAATGAGAATAGATAAATACGAAAGCTGTGAGAATGTTTTTTTAATTACTACATTTAATAGCGATGTTGATTATAGCCTTTTAGCTATTAATTTATGTTTGAAATATGAAAGTGATGGACTACTTGTTTTCAAAAATGATCCGATGGAAATGCTTATTTTTAATAAAGATGGATCAGAGGCAAAAATGTGTGGTAATGGAATAAGATGTTTAGTTCATTATTTATATGATAAGTTTTCAATTTATAATTATTTAGAAATTAAAACAAAATCAAAAATGTATGAATGTGAAATAGTAGATAAAGTACCATTTATCAGTTTGGTAAGATTAGGTTTGGGTGAATATGTTGATGATTTATTTAAATATAAATTAATAGTCAAAGATAAAGAATTTATAATTACTGCATTTATTTTAGGAGTGCCTCACGTGATGGTTTTATCAAATGATTTTAAAGAAGATAGCAACTATATTTTTGATATTTACAAACACGAATTATTTGGTGAAAAGTTCAATATAAGTTTAGTAAAACCTTTAAGTTCTGAAGCGTTTGAAATCTTAACTTATGAGCATGGAGTTGGATTTACGAAGGCTTGTGGAACAGCGGCAGCAAGTTGCGGATATATACTGCATACAGAATACAATATGGAATCAAGTATGATGGCAATCAGTCCTGGTGGAGTTTTACGAATTGATATTGAAGATGAAATAATTTTAAAGGGAGAAAGTAACTTTGTTGCTAGTTATAATGAATGAAAATATTACTTATAGGTTTTGGTAAAATAAATAAATTAATATATAAAGAGTATGAAAATTATATTGTAGGAGTTATTGATAAAGATGAAAAATATATAAAGGACTCACCTGAAATTATAATTGATTTTTCTCATCCTGATATGCTTGATGAAACAATTTTTTACGCTTGTAAATACCAAGCACCTCTTTTGATAGGAACTACAGGATATAATGAAGAAAAAATGGCTAAAATAAACCAATTATCTAATTTTGTTCCTGTTTTAAAATCAAATAATTTTTCCTTAGGAATATATTTGATTAATAAAATAATTAAAGAGAATAATTTTTTTATTAACAGTTATGATAAGAAAATAATTGAAACCCATCATATGGATAAATTTGATAATATAAGTGGTACAGCAATAATGTTGGGTGAAACATTAAAAACTAAAAATATTACATCACAAAGACTATTTGATAATTTAGGAAAACACACAATAGTTTTAACAAGTGATTCTGAAGAAATAGTTATATCGCACAATACATTAGACCGAAAGGCTTTTATTGTTGGCGTTATTAAGGCGATTGATTGGCTAGTAAAACAAAAACCAAATCTATATGGTTTTGAGGATATATTTAATGAAGTATGAAGCTAAGTTATATGTGAATGCGACTGACTATTTAGATACTTTAACTCTTGTTAATTTTTCTTCATTTCCTCTATATATTATTTTTGGAACAACAAGTCAACTTCTTGATGTTTTAAAAATAAATTTAGATATTATTGAAAGTCATTATTTAGAAATAAATTATAAAAAGAAATTAATGGATTATTATGATTTAGAAAATACAAATGCGCGCGTTGAGGCGGGAAGTATAATCCGTAGTGGCGTCATTTTAAGTGATAAAGCTATTGTGTTGATGGGAGCGATAATTAACACAAATGCTATTATAGGTGATTATACAATGATAGATATGAATGCGGTTGTTGGTAGTGGTGTTAAAATTGGGAATAATTGTCATATAGGCGCGGGAGCTGTTATTGCAGGAGTAATGGAGCCTGTTTCAAGCAAAAATGTTGTTATTGATGATGATGTTTTTATTGGGGCTAATGCAACAGTTTTAGCAGGAGTAAAAATAGGAAAAGGTTCAATCGTTGGAGCAGGTAGTGTAGTTAGGGAAGATGTGGGAGAATATATGACAGTTGCTGGCGTCCCAGCAAAGGTAGTGAATAAAAACCAAGAATGGATAATAAATAAAGATTTAAGATGAATATAAGATTGTTAAGAGATTATAAAAATTTACATCAAATTCCAGAAGAAAGTTTTAAAGAGTATAAAACACACAAATATATATTAGAGAAATTAAGACTATTAAATTGTAAAATTTATGAAATTAAACCTACTGGTTTATTAGTTTTTTTTGATTATGAGAAAATTGATACAATTGCTTTTAGGTGTGAAATGGATGGACTTTTGATTAAAGAAGAAAATGATATTGAATATAAGTCTATTCATCAAGGTTTAATGCATGCGTGTGGGCATGATGGACATATGGCTATTTTGTTATCACTGGCTTATATTTTGTCAGAAATTAAGTGTCCAAGAAATATATGTCTTATTTTTCAACCGTCGGAGGAAAGTTATGGTGGGGCATTTAAAATAATTAGTAGTGAGGAATATAAAAGATTAAATATTAAAGAAGTGTATGGACTTCATTTGTGGCCTAATCTTAAAGATGGAACTATTGCTTCAAAAGAAAACGAACTTATGGCAAGTGCGACAGAAATTGATATTAAAATAAAGGGTAAAACTGCTCATATTGCTGATAAAGGAGACGGAGTAGATGCAATTAAAACAGCTTATAAATTGTTAAATGAAATAGATACTGAAGAGGATGTAATATTTAATTGTGGTAAGATAACTTCATCAGGAGCTAGAAACATTGTTTGTGAGGAAGTTTTATTAGAATGTTCTTTGCGTTCTTTTCATGAAAATAAAAGGAAGGAATTTTTAAATAATTTGGATAGTATTGCTAAAAAAATCCAAGATCAAACAAAAACCAATATTGATATAAATTCTAAAAAGCATATTTTAGAAGTTAAAAATAATTCTCATTTATTTGAAAAGTATCGTCATTTGATTGATGAAATTATTTTGCCAGTTTATAAAGCTGAAGATTTTTCTTTTTATGGAATTAACAGCAAATGTTTATTTTTCTTTTTAGGAGTTGGTGATACCAATGGACTCCACAGTAATAAATTTCTTTTCAATCCATTTGTTTTAGAAAAAGGATTAGAGTTATTTTTGGCGATAGCTAAATCTTATTAACATTTTGTTATTTTAAGAATATTATAAGATAGAGGAGATTTTATATGTTTAGTGGTTCAATTGTTGCTTTAATAACTCCTTTTTCTAGTTCTAATTTGATTGATTATAAAAAAATATATGAGTTAATAGAATTTCATCATTTTTCAGGGACAAGTGGTTTGTTGATATTAGGAACAACTTCTGAATCAAGTTCACTTACAGATTATGAAAAAGATCAGTTGGTGGAGTTTGTTATTAGGCAAAATAACAAAAGAATGAAAATAATTGTTGGTGTTATAACAAATGTGACGGACATAGCGGTAGAAAAAGCTATGAAGTATGAAAGTATGGATGCGGATGGGTTACTTTTAATTCCTCCGTTTTACAATAAAACAAATAAAACAGGGTTAATTAAACATTTTAAGTCAATTGCAGAAAGTGTTAAAATTCCAATTATTTTATATAATATTCCTGCACGGGTCGGTATGAATATAGATGTTGAAGTTATAAATGAATTAAAAAAAGTAAAAAATATAATTGGCATAAAGGAATCTAGTAAAGATATTACGCATATTTTAGATGTGTTTAATATTTGTGATGAAAAATTTAATCTTTATTGTGGAAATGATGAATTTAGTTATCTTTTTCTAACTTTAGGAGCAAAGGGGTTAATTAATGTTTATGGCAATTTTGCTCCAAGTGTTGTAAATAATTTGATTAATATTTATAACATAAATCCATTCGTGGCGAGAGAATATTTTAAATCTTATTATGAACTTTTTAAAATCATTTTTATTGAAACTAATCCTATTCCAATAAAAGCATTAATGAATTTTAAAGGGTTTGATGTTGGAATGTATCGAATGCCTTTAGATAAAATGGATGAATCTAATTATAAAAAATTAATTAATGAATATGTGAAAACGATTGATATAAAGTAAATTTATATAATAAATAAAAATAATAAATATCTTTAATAAAAGGGGTATTTATTTTTTATTTTTTAAAAAAAATATTTGCTATAATACTTTCGTAAAGGAGAGTAGAAGAAAATGAAGAAAATTTTAATTTTATTAATGGTTATAGCAAATATATTTTTAATGACATCTTGTAATGATGAAAGTGAGAAACAAAAAGATCCAATAGCAGATTACGTTAGTGTTTCAATCGAAGAGGCTATTATGATGGCTAATAGTGTAGGGGAAACACTTACTTCTATTAATCTTTGCGTAACAGGAACTATCTCTTCAGTTTCAAATGCTGAATATGGTAACCTGAAAATTACAGATGGAACTAACACAATTGGTGTTTATGGGTTGCTTGATGAAAATAGTATACCATATAAGGATTTAGAAAATAAGCCAGTCAAAGGAGACGAAGTAACAATATATGGTCCTGTTCATAGTTTTAACGGGGAACCAGAATTTAAAAATGCTATTTTGATAAGTTTTACACATATAAAACCTGAAATAGATTCGACATATTTAGATTCAACTATTGCTGAAGCTAGAAATGCTGAAAAAGGTGCTAAATTGGTAATTGAAGGTGTAGTTGCTCAAATTACATATGCATATGGACATGTTCCAGAAGGTTTTTATGTGGTGGATGAAACTGGTTCGATATATGTACATGGCGAAGACGCTCAACAAGTAAGCGTTGGGAACAATGTAAAAATAGGTGGAACTAAAGATTATTATATTTTAGAAAAAGAACAATCTTCTGCTGAAAAATATGGATATAAAGGATGTTGTCAATTAAAAGATTTAATACTTTTAGAAAATAAAACAACAGATTTAGAATTCAATAAGGAATGGATTTCTGAAAGTACAATTAAAGAGATTGTAGATACTCCAGTAACTGAAAATATTACAACTAATATTTATAAAGTTAATGCTATGATAAAAAAAGTACCTGGAACAGGGTTTACAAACTATTATTTTTATGATATTGATGGTGAAACAGGAAGTTATGCTTATACAAAAAATAGTGGTTCAGATTTTTCTTGGCTAGATGAATTTGATGGAAAGATATGCACTGTTTATTTATCTCCTATTAATTGTAAATCTACTGCGGGAGGATGCTTCTATCGTTTTATCCCAATTTTAGTATTAGATGAAAATTATAAATTTGATGTAACGAAAGCACCTGATTATGCAATTTCATATAAGGCATTAGACCAATTTAATAGCACATATAATGCAGACCCTGCTTTAGAATTAATAACTAGTATATCGAGTGATTTGTTAGGCTTTGAAAATGTTTCATTAACATATTCTTCTTCAAATACAGATGTTATTTATTTTGTTGAAGAAGAAGGGAAAATGATTATGCATTCTAAAAATGTAGGTAGTTCAACTATTACTATTACTGCTATACACAATCAAAATATAAGTACAAAAACAGTAAATATTAAAGTAGAGGAAAATTTAAAATTTGAAACTATTACAGTAGCTGAAGTAATTTCTGCTGCAGAAGATACTATTGTTACTGTTGAGGGGATTGTAGTTTCATCATTAGTTAATAAAGTAGGTTTCTATATTAGTGATGATACAGGAATTATTGCGGTAACTTGCTCTTCGGATGCTTTAACAGATATAACCCTAGGAAATAGAGTTGTTGTTCAAGGAAAAAGAATTCACCATAAAGATGAAGGTAAAACACACGCTGGACAAAGCGTAATATTTGATTCTAAAATACTAGCTAATTATTATGGAAACTACGAATATGATGGTGCTTTAATTGATGATACAAAAACATTAGCCGACTTATATGCTTTAGATGTTAATACTGATTATTCAACTAAAATTTTCAAGGTTAATGTTGTAGTAGAATTTGAAGAAACAGATTATTATACAAAATGTGGTTTAAAGAGTGTCGATGGAAATACAAGGTTTAACTTATATTGTTCTTCGGCTAATCAATATTCATGGTTAAAACCTTTTGCTGGTAAAGAAGTAACAATTGAAATCGCAGTTTGTAATTGGAATAATAAAACTTATTATACAGGTTGTGTTATTTCAGTTACATATAATGGAGAAAAAGTTCTAAATAATCTAAATTTTGAAAAATAATACAAAAACTAATAAACTAGCTATAAAAATATAAAAATAGCTGGTTTATTTTTTTAAATGCAAAGTAATTTATTTTCTATCAAATACATGGTATAATCAATCAGTAGGAGTGATAAAAAATGGAAACAATCCTAAAAAAAATTAAAGAGTATAAAACAATTATTATTCATCGTCATTCGAATCCAGACTTAGATGCTTTAGGTTCGCAAATTGGACTTAAAGAAACATTAAAATTAAACTTTCCTGAAAAAGAAGTGTATGCGGTTGGAGATACGAATCGTTTTACTTTTTTAGGAGAGATGGATGATGTAGAAGATAGTAAATTTACTGATGCATTATGTATTATTTGTGATGTAGCTGTTAGTAGTATGATTAGTGATTATCGTTATTTTGGTGCTAAAGAAGTTATAGTAATAGACCATCATCAAAATGAAACTAATTTAAGTTTACCGGAAAAAGAATTTAATTTACCACTATATCGTTATGTGGATACAACTAGTGCGGCTTGTTGTGCAATTGTTGCAGATATGATAAAATGTTGGAATTTAGAATTGCCAAAAGAAGCTGCAACTGCTCTTTATGGTGGCATTGTAACTGATAGCGGAAGATTCCAATATGGCTCTAATTTAGCACCTTTATTTAAAACTAGTGCTTATTTAGTTGAAAATGGTGCTGATCCACAATATATTTATCGTAATTTATATGTTGAATCGTTAGAAAGTAGAATTATGAAAAATTACTTTCAAAATAAAATGCAACTCACAAAAAACAATGTTGCGTATATGTTTAATGATAAAGATGTTTTTGAAAAATTTAATGTTGATACTTTTACAGTTTCGCGTGGCATGGTAAATCTAATGGCTGGTATTGATAAGGTAAAGATATGGGCTAACTTCACATATGATATGTCAACAGGAAAAGTTATTTGTGAATTTAGAAGTAGAGGTATCATAATAGTTGATATTGCGAAAAAGTATGGTGGTGGAGGACACGCTAACGCATGTGGTGCTACAATAGATGATTTTGATGTAGCCCTAGAGGTGTTAGATTCATTTGATAAATTATTGGAGGAACAAGAAAATGTTTAAACAAATATTAGAAGAAATAAAAAAATATAATCGAATTTTAATTCATGGTCATATTCGCCCTGATGGTGATTGTTATGGTTCACAATTTGGTTTATATCATATTATTGGGGAAAACTTTCCAGAAAAGGACGTTCATGTAGTAGGGACTACTTCAGAATTTGTATCTTTTTTAGGTACACCTGAAAAAGCAAGTATTACTGATGAAATGTATGAAGGCGCATTAGCAATTGTTGTTGACTGTGGAAGTGCTGATAGAGTTAGTGAACCTCGTTATACAATGGCTGAAAAGATTATTAAAATTGACCATCACATTGCTCAAATTCATTATGGTGATTTGGTTTATGTTGAAGAAGAAGCTCCTTCTTGTTGTCAAATTATAACTAAATTTGCGGTTGAAATGGGACTTGAAATGAATTATGATGCCGCTTTTGCTTTATATACAGGCATTGTTACTGATACTGGGAGATTCCGTTTTAGAGGTGTAGATAGCGAAACGATGATGTTAGCTGCAAGATTGTTATCTTATGGAGTTGATGTGGAAAAACTTGATAATTTGTTAAGTGTTGAAACAATGAATGTTGTTAAACTTAAAGGTCATGTATTACAAAATGCTGTGTTTACTCCTGATGGTGTAGCTTATATTAAAATGACTAGAAATGTAATTGATCAATATAATGTAACAGATGAAGAAGCTGCATCGTTAGTAGGGTTAATTGGATCTATTGAAGGGTATCCTGTTTATTGTTTATTTATGGATTATCCAACAGAAATTAGAATTAGAATTCGTTCGCGTGGTCCACGAGTTGATAAATTAGCTAATCGATATGGCGGTGGCGGTCATGAAAAAGCTGCGGGAGCACGTCTTACTTCTTGGGATGAATTAGATACGTTTGTTAGAGAAATTGGTGCTTTAAATAAGTATTATCAAGAAACAGGAAAAGATGATTTATATTAATTTAATTAAGATAAAACATTGATTTTTATTTTTTATCGATGTTAATTTATTGAAAAAATAAGAAAAAAGAAGTATTATAATAATGAAAAAAAGGAGGAAGAATTAAATGAAAAAAATTATATTATTATTAATTTGTTGCTTTACTCTTATTGGGTTAACTGGTTGTGATGCAACTGTTGGTACATGGAAATTCTCAGAAAAAACAGCAGAAGTTGCAGGCTTTGTTAAAACATATAAGGTTGGGGACAAAGATCTTTTAGGAAAAGAAATTACTGAAGATTATATGGTTGTTGTTTTTAAAAAAGATGGTACAGGTACATTAACTCAATCATATGTTGATGGTGCTTTCACATTCACATGGGTTGAAGAAGATGATGTGATTAAAGCAACTGGAGAATTAGTTTCTTTCGAAGCAAAAGTTGAAGATGGTTATTTAGTATTTGATTATCTTGGTGAAACATATAAATTAAAAAAATAAGGAAATAAAAAAGCAAACTTTCGATAGTTTGCTTTTAATATGTTTAAATTTTCTCTTCACTTATAAGTTCATATAAAGATGTTGCTGTTTCTTTGCTTGCGTGTTCATTTAAACTCACAACTTTAACGGTAACTTTTTTATTTCCAAAACAAATTGTAATGATATCATTGATTTTTAATTGATAAGATGGTTTTACTAAACGTTCATTTACATAAATACGTTCAGCACTAACAATATCTTTAGCAACAGTTCGGCGTTTAATAATTCTTGTTACTTTTAAATACTTATCAATTCGCATTATTCTTCAGACGGATTTCCTTCTACTGGTGTTTCTTCAACAACTTCGTTAGAAGTAGTTTCTTCTTGAGCTTTTTTAGCCATTTTTTCTTCGTACCAAGCAAGGGTTCCTGTGTTAGCAATTTCATCGATATCTGACTTAGTTAATGTTTCTACTTTAATTAAGTATTCAGCAATGTTAGTTAATAAATCAATATTTTCATTAATAACTTTCATTGCGTTTTCATGACATTGGAAAATTATTTTTCTTACTTCACCGTCAATTTCATGAGCAACTACATCAGAAAAATTCTTTTCTTTTAAGTAGTCTCTACCTAAGAATACATTTCCTGATTGTTGTTCATATTGAATTGGACCTAAATCACTCATACCATATTCAGCAACCATAGCTCTTGCTAGTTTTGTTGCACGTTGAATATCATTATAAGCACCGGTAGTAATTTCGTTAAAGACAATTTCTTCTGCAACTCTACCACCTAATAAGCCTGTGATTTGCTCGATAAGTTCAGTTTTTGTTGGATTATATTTTTCTTCTTTAGGTGTGAATAAATTATATCCACCAAATTGTCCACGCGGGATAATAGTTACTTTTTGTACAATGCTAGCATCTTTTAATTTTAATCCAATTACAGCATGACCAGCTTCGTGGTAAGCTACTAATTTCTTTTCTTTAATACTGATTGTTTTACTACGTTTAGCTGGACCCATCATAACTCTATCGATAGCTTCATCGATATCTTGAACTGTTATTTCATCTCTATTATCACGTGCGACTAATAATGCAGCTTCATTTAATAAATTTTCAATATCTGCACCACTAAATCCAGGAATTCGGTGTGCTACTTCCTCTAAATCAACATTTGAATCAATTGTTTTTCCTCTAGCGTGAACTTTTAATATTTCAAATCTTCCTTTTAAATCCGGAGTGTTAATTGTGATTTGTCTATCAAAGCGACCTGGACGTAATAAAGCAGGGTCTAATACATCTGGACGGTTAGTTGCAGCAATCATGATAATACCTGAGTTATTAGAGAATCCATCCATTTCAACTAATAATTGGTTAAGTGTTTGTTCACGTTCATCGTGTCCACCACCCATACCAGCTCCACGTTGACGACCAACAGCATCGATTTCGTCGATAAAAATGATACAAGGAGCATTTTCTTTTGCTACTTTAAATAAATCACGAACACGAGAAGCTCCGACACCGACAAACATTTCAACAAAGTCAGAACCAGAAATGCTAAAGAATGGAACGCTTGCTTCACCGGCAACAGCTTTTGCAAGAAGTGTTTTACCTGTTCCTGGAGGACCTACAAGAAGTACTCCTTTTGGAATTCTAGCCCCTAAGCGTGTGTATTTTTTTGGATTTTTTAAGAAATCAACAATTTCTGCTAATTCCATTTTTTCTTCATCACAACCGGCAACGTCCTCAAATGTTTTTGTTTTTTCACGCAGTAATTTAGCACGGTTTTTTCCAAATTCAAACGCTTTATTATTGCCACTTGCACTACCTCTAAGCATTAAGAAGAAAATCACGAAAATGATTATATAAGGAACAAGTGATAATAGTAATTCCCAGATGAAGGAAGATTCAATAGTTCCTGTTTCATATACTACGTTTGGATATAGTGTTTTTGTTAGTTCGATATATTCATTTAATTCGCTCAAGATTAAAATTACTTTGTATTGTTTAATCTCACCGTTTATAGTGTATTTACCTGTAATTGTGAAATGATTTGCATTATTAGCGACAGGCTCGCTATACATACTTTGAATTTGATTGTTTTCAAAGTAATCATTAAATTGTGTAGAGTTTAATTCGGTAACTTGGTTTCCAGCTAAAAGTCCACTAGAAAAAACCCAAATACCGACAATTAATAATAATACAACAATATAAATCAAGAAATTCGGTTTTCTAAATTTAGGAGGTGTATTATTAGGATTATTTCCGTTTTGATTCATATTAATTATCTCCTTTATTTGTATACTTCTTCTTTTAAAACCCCAACATAAGGTAGATTGCGGTAGTGTTCATCGTAATCCAATCCGTACCCAATAACAAATTCGTTTGGAATTACTTTCCCAACATATTTTGCTTCATAAGGCACAACTCTACCTTCTGGTTTATCTAAAAGGCAGCACAATTCGATAGAAGCGGCTCCGCGACCTTTAAAAATTTCTAATACCTTTGTAATTGTTTTAGCAGTATCGACAACGTCGTCAACTAATAAAACATGTTTATCTACTACGTTTGTTTCAATGTCCTTTTTAAAAAGAACAGCTGTAGTAGAACTAGTTCCACCGTGATAAGAACTAGTTTGAATGAAATCCATTTCAAGTGGGAGTGCAATATTTCTTGCTAAATCCATCATAAAAGGCATTGCTCCTTTTAACATACCAACTAGTACTAATTCTTTCCCCGCATAATCAGCACTAATTCTTTCGCCTAATTTTTTTGTAATTTCGGCAATTTCTTCTTTTGAAACTAACACTTTTTTTACTACATCATCATATTCTCTCATCGACTATTTTCTCCTTATAATTTAAAATTAAACATTTTTCTTCGTCGCATTTCTTTTTATAATATCCTAAAACCCAAATAATCTCATTTTGACTATTAGTTACAATTAACAAAGTATCTCTAATTTCTTTTGGTATTTTTTTATCTATTAAGAAATCTTTTAATTTTTTATGGCCATTGCCAATTATTAGTCGATCACCATCACGCCTTTTTCTAATAGTTAAAGGTAATGGTTCGTTAATTGAAACTTTTAAAAACATATCACTTGTAATGTTGTTGTATACTAAATTGAATTCTCCATAATCATTAATATTTAGAATTTCATTTAATTTTATTTGACAATCAAAAGATTTTATTTCACTTTTTTTCGTTACATAACAAGTGTTATATGCTTTAATAAATTGATAATCTTCACTTAAGTCGTAAACCAAATTAGGTTTTGGACTATTTATTAAATCTAGTATATCGTTGATTTTATTATCACTAGATAATATGTTGTAAAAATCAAATACATAGTTAATTATATCTTTTTTTTCTATTAATGCTAGATTATTAAAAGAATTTACATTGATTTTATTCCCATTTTCGTCTAAATATTTTATAGAATTTTCTCTAATATATGAAAAAGCGTTGTGCAATTGAGATGAATAATTAGAAATACTATTATTAAGATTTGGATTTTCTTTTTTTAGTAGTGGGATGACATGATGTCTAATTCTGTTTCTTAAGT
>CAZSIA010000007.1:0-8212 GCA_964606905.1 uncultured Anaeroplasmataceae bacterium
GTTTTTAAAAATTTAAACGGTTTTTAAATTTTTTTCAAACTAAAAAAAAAAAAAAAAAAAAAAATTATTTTTATTTTTTGTTTTAATAAAGAAAAAAAAAGATTATATATATAGTACTTATGTTATTCATTTTAGTTGGATGTTCAAGTAATCAAGTAAATGTTGATACTCCTCATGAAATATTATTAGTTGATGGATTGAATTTAGCAAATGAAAATAATATTAATATAAGTGATGAAATAACGAATTATGAACAATTAATAGCTACAACAATTGAGTATGTATTTAATGCAACTGTATGCGTATTAAATTATCAAACAGTTAAAAAAACATATATTGTTAGCAACGGGCCTTGGCCATCTTATGTTACAAAAGAAGAACATATGTTATATGGAATGGGGTCAGGGGTTATTTACTATAAAGCATTAACTACAGATGGAGATTATCTATATAAAGTAATAACAAATGAACATGTTGTGAGCGTAAGCGAAGATAATAGTGTAGTGGTTGGTAAAGAGGAATATAAAATATATGATGAAAGATATGAAGAAGAAATAACGTGTGAATTATTAGGGACTGACGCTACTAATGATATTGCTGTATTATCATTTGTATCAGATAGAGATTATACAGCGGTATCTTTTGCTGATGAAAAGGAAATAGAAGCTGGTAAAAGTGTAATAGCAATTGGAACACCATTAGATGTGGAATACTATAACACTGCTACGTATGGAATTATTTCAAGAGTAAAAGATAAGTATATTCAACATGATGCTGCTATCAATTCTGGTAATAGTGGTGGACCATTATTTGATATTTATGGAAATTTAGTAGGTATTAATAATGCTAAATTAAGTGGTTCTACATCAAGTGGTGTTAGTATTGAAGGAATATATTTTGCAATTCCATTAAATATGGTGGCAAAATCAGTTGTTGATATAACTGGTGTAGATGATATAAATTACATAAAATAATAAATTAGACAAAATTATACGGAGGTGTTTTAATGAAATTATTACTAATAGAAGATGAGATAAGAATGGCTCAAGCTTTGTGTGAAATATTCAATAGAGAAAACTATGAAGTTGATCATTTTGACAATGGAATAGAAGGCTGTATTGCATTAGAAGCTGATATATATGATATTGCTGTAGTTGATGTGATGTTGCCAGGTATGAATGGTTATGATGTTGTAAAGTCAGTTCGTAGTAAAGGAATTAAAACACCTATTTTAATATTAACAGCAAAATCTGAATTAGACGATAAGGTAATGGGATTAGATAGTGGTGCGGATGATTATTTAACTAAACCATTTATGATTAAAGAATTACTTGCTAGGATAAGAGCATTAGGTAGGCGTTCAACTAATTCTTTTAATGATACTTTAGAATTTGGTGATATATCACTTGATAGTAAAACACTGAACTTAAAATGTCTTATAAATAATCAAATTGTTAGATTAAGTGAAAAAGAATATCGTATCCTTGAGTATCTTATTTCAAATAGTAATCGCGTTTTAACGCGTGAACAGTTAGCTGTGAAAATATGGGGATATGATAATGATTCAGAATATAATAACGTGGAAGTTTATATGTCTTTTACAAGAAAAAAATTAACATTTATTGGGGCTAAAACTGAAATTAAGGCAATTAGAGGAATTGGTTATCAATTGAGGTGTGAAAATGTTTAAGAAATCTAGAAAGAAAATAGTTTTAACAATCATGTCTACTCTAATTCTTATTTGGGTTGGTTTTTTAGGATTAATTTATGCGTCTAGCTATATCGAAATGTATCATACAAATACAAGATTAGTAGAACAACATTCTAACACTTATGTCCTTAACGTGAACGAATATTTACCACCAAATGAAATGAAACCAGATGTTAATAATCCTGAGTTTGAGCCCTTTATACCTATGTTTAAATTAAGTACTTTTTATACAGTAGCGTATTCAATAAATGGAGAAGTTTTGGAACTTGTTAATAATCAACCTACACTTCATACTGATGAAGAGTTATTAGATTTAAGTAAGAAAATTTTAATTAGCGATAAAGAACATGGAATAAAGGAAAATCTAGTTTATTGTAAAACGAATAAAAATGGATACATTTTAATTACTTTTATGGATAATGTTTATTTAAACAAAACTTCGGATACAATTTTTAGATATACATTAATATATGGTGGTATAACTTTAATTGTTTTTTTCTTTTTATCGCTAATTTTATCGGGTAAAATAGTTCAACCATTAGAGGAAAGTTATAAAAGACAAAAACAATTTATATCTGATGCAGGACATGAATTGAAAACACCAGTGTCAATAGTCAATGCAAATGTCGAGTTGTTAGCCAGAGAACTCGGTGAAAACAAGTGGTTAAATAATATTCAATATGAGAATGAAAGAATGGGAATATTAGTAGGTCAATTATTAGAATTAGCTCGTACTGAAAATGTAAAAATCTCTATGGAGAAAGTTGATTTTAGTCATTTATGTAATGGCGAAATTTTACCTTTTGAAAGTGTGATGTACGAAAATAATATATACTTAAATTTAAACATTACAAGTGAATTATATGTTGAGGGTAATGAAATTCAATTAAAGCAATTAGTATCAATATTATTAGATAATGCAATAAAACATTCTAATAAAAATGGAAATGTTGCTGTATCTTTAATAAAAGAACATCATAATGTTAAATTATCTATTGTTAATGAAGGACAGGAAATACCAAAAGAACACATTGATAATATTTTTGAAAGATTTTATAGAATTGATGAATCTAGAAATAGTTTATCCAATCATTATGGATTAGGATTGGCAATTGCTAAGGCAATAGTTGATTCACATAAAGGTAAAATAGAAGTTAAATGTTATAATAATTTAGTTGAATTTATTGTACATTTTCCAACTTATTAGATAGTTTCAATAAAACTTCAATTTTGATAAATATAATAAAAGGAGTCATAGCAAAAGTAATCTTAAAGAATTAAGCAACACTTTAAGATTACTCCTTATAATGACAAGATTCGCAGGCATGTGTTTTATCTGCAAAAATAAAGGAGGCTTATTTAATGAGAAAAATAAAGGCTTTATTATTTCTATTCTTAATATCATTAACTTTAATTGGTTGTGATAAAGAAGATGAAGGAACTAAGGATTATACACCAGATACTAGTTTTGAAAAAAAAGAAGAAGAAATGTTTTCCAATAAAGATTATGATATTACATATGATGCTGCAAGCATTATAAAAATAACATTAAATGGGGATTTAATAAGTTGTGATTCTAATAAGGTAAGAATAAATGGAACGGCGGTTACTATATTAGATGAAGGAACTTTTATTATTTCAGGGACATTAGAAAATGGTATGATTGTTGTGGATGCTCAAGAAACAGATAAGCCTCACTTGATTTTTGACGGAGTATCAATTACAAATGAAAATTTTGCGCCAGTTTATATATTAGAAGCTGACAAGGTGTTTATTACATTAACTGATGGTTCTATCAATGATTTATCTAACACTTTGGGATTCACTCAAATAGATGATAACAATGTGGATGGTACTATTTATTCTAAACAAGATTTAACTTTTAATGGTAATGGGGAACTAAATGTTAATTCGTCAGTTGGACACGGAATTGTATGCAAAGATGATTTAGTGTTTACAAGTGGAACTTATAATATAAACTCTAAGAAAAATGGATTAGATGCAAATGATAGTGTTAGAATTTGTAATTCAACTATATTGATTGAATCTGAAAATGATGGAATTCATTGCGAAAATAAAGATAATGCTGAATTGGGGTATATTTATATTGCAAGCGGAAAAATAGAAATAAAAGCAAGTGGTGATGCAATTAGCAGTAATTTAACTATTCAAATAGAAAAAGGTAATTTTAATTTAAAAACATCAATAGTAACCTCGACTGCTAACACTAGCTTAAAAGGATTAAAAGCAACTTCAACAATAATAATTAATGGTGGAAATTTTATAATTAATTCATATGATGATGCAATTCATTCTAATTCATCAATAGTTGTTAATGGCGGAAATTTTGAAATTTCTACAAAAGATGATGGATTTCATGCTGATGAAACGTTAGAAATTAATGATGGGCTAATTAATATTTTAAAAAGTTATGAAGGATTAGAAGCTTTAAAAATTTATATTTGTGGTGGAGAAATTACTTTGGTCGCAAGTGATGATGGTATAAATGCAGCTGGTGGTAATGATTCAAGTGGATTTCAAAATCCGGGAATGAATGGAGGAGCAAGTAGACCAGGCGATAATTTTGGCGGCGGAATGAGTTCTTCATCAAGTGATGGATATATAGAAATTTCTGGTGGAAATATTTATATAGAAGCTTCAGGAGACGGTATTGATGCTAATGGAAATTTGTCTATAACTGGTGGAACAACATATGTATGTTGTCCTACAAAGGGAGATACTGCTGTTTTAGATTATGATAATAAAGGAATTATTTCTGGTGGAGAATTCTATGGAAGCGGATCATCAACGATGGCTCAAACGTTGACGGGCGATAACCAAGGAGTTTTAGGAGTAAGTGTAGGAAGTCAAACTGCAGATTCTACCATCACAATCACGAATTCTGATGGTAATATAGTTGCAGAATTCACACCACAATTATCATTTCAAATTATAGTTGTAAGTAATGAAAAAATAATTAAAGGTGAAACATATACAATTACTATAGGCTCGATATCAGGAAATATAAAAGCCCAATAATTTAAGTAGGTTGTAATAATGAATAAATTTACATTTAAACGTCATGAAGTGAAATATATTATCACTCAAGCACAATATGAAATTATAGTAAACGAAATAAGCAAATATTTGTCATTAGATCAGTATGGTGAGGTTACAATTCAAAGTTTATACTATGATACTGATACATTTAGGCTTATAAGAAATTCGATTGAAAGTCCCGATTATAAAGAAAAAATAAGATTAAGAAGCTACGGATTAGCAACGCCTGATAAAACAGTATTTTTAGAATTGAAAAAGAAAGTGAATAAAATAGTATTTAAAAGAAGAATTGAAATAAAAGAAAAAGATGTCGAAGATTTCATTAAAAAAGGAAAAGATAATCCGATACAAATAGAAAAAGAGATATTATATTTTATAAATTATTATAAGAATTTAATGCCTAGAATGCTACTTTTATATGATAGAAGTGCTTATACTTGTAGTTATAGTGATTTAAGAATTACATTTGATAAAAATCCAAGATATAGAACGACTGATTTAAATATATGTACAAGCCTTGATGGCATTAGTTTGCTGCCTGATGGAAAAATATTAATGGAAATTAAAACATCGTTAGGATATCCTATTTGGCTTGTGAAGTTATTAAATGAAAACAAAATCTATAAAACAAGTTTTTCTAAATATGGAGCAGCTTATAAAAATGAATTTAATATAAAAAAATATCAAAAAAAGGAGGAATATTGGTATGTTTGATTCACCATTTTCAGACGGAGTAATTTCAACAGGAGATGTATTTTTATGCTTAGGGTTTTCACTTATTATGGGAATTATTTTTACATTTATGTGTCAATATAAGTCGAAATCGACAAAAAGTTTTCTAATTGCCACTGCATTATTACCTTTTACAGTTGCTTTAGTAATTATATTAGTTAATGGAAATATTGGGACTGGTATAGCTATAGCAGGAGCGTTTGGCTTGGTAAGGTTTAGATCAGCATCTGGAACTGCTAAAGAAATATGTATTATATTTATATCAATGGCCGCAGGATTAGCTTTTGGTATGGGATATTTAGCCTATGGTGCATTATTTATTATAATTGCAGGTTTTGCTCTAATTATTTTTTTAAAATTAAACATTTGGGAACCTAAAATAGATATAACTGAAAAAATAGTAAGAGTTACTATACCAGAAGAATTAGATTATACTGAAATTTTAGACGATATATTTGAAAAATACTCTACTAACTATGAAGTGATAAAAGTTAAATCTGTAAATTTGGGAAGCATGTTTAAAGTTTATTATCAAATTAAAATGAAAAATGTAAAAGATGAAAAGAAACTTTTAGATGATATAAGAGTTAGAAATGGTAATTTAGAAGTATCCATTGAAAGACTTGATTATATGAAAAGTGAATTATAGACTTGTTAATCTTTATAAAATTCAATAATACTTCAATAAAGCTTTTGTATAATGAAAATGTCATAATACAATGGCTTTTTTTGTTAAAAAATATTGATTACTAGGAGGAAAATTTAGTGGCAAGTATACTTAGAATAGCAAATTTATATAAAACATATAAAATTACTAATACACAAAAACAGGAAGTTTTAAAAGGAGTGAATTTAGAATTAAACGATGGAGAATTGGTTTGTTTATTAGGTGAAAGTGGATGTGGTAAATCTACATTGATAAATATAATTGGAGGATTAGATACTGATTACACAGGAAGTATAGTTATAAAAGGAAGTTTTATTAGAGATTTTTCTGAACAAGAGATGGATGATTATCGAAAGAAAAGAATAGGTTTAATTTTTCAAAATTATAATTTAATTAACACAATGACATTATTAGAAAATGTGGAAATAGCAATGCAAATGAGTGATGTAGAGAAAGATGTTAGAATTAAAAGAGCGCTAGAATTACTTGAGATGGTTGGCTTAAAATCTCATGCTAACAAATTCCCTAATCAATTGTCAGGTGGCCAAAAACAAAGAGTCGCTATTGCAAGAGCTTTAGCTAATAATCCGTCAATCATTTTAGCGGATGAACCAACTGGCGCATTAGATAAAGAGGCAAGTGTACAAGTATTGAAAATTTTAAAGAAAATATCTGAAATGGGAAAACTAGTAATAATAGTAACTCATAGCAATATGGTAGCAAATGAATGTAGTAGAATTGTTAAAATGGATGATGGAATTATTATAGAAGATAATACAATAACTAAACCTGCTAAAAATAAATATGAAAAATATAAAGAGGTTGAACCTAAAAATATTAAAACAAAAGACATTGGTAAGATATCTATTCGAAACTTATGGTATAAAAAAAGTAGAAGTTTATTAGTATCTCTTGGTATATCTATTGGTATTGCAGCATTGATTTTGATATTAGCATTGAGTAAAGGAATTACTAATTATGTGAAGGAATATTACGCTGCTGATGTTTTATCAACACTAATAGAAGTAACAAGTGATGATTCGGAATTTTCCTATAATCAAATTGAAAAAATACGAAATTTAGATGGGACAAAAAGTATTACACAATCGCATGTATCAGAAGAGGTGTCATATATTTTAGGTGATAAGTCAGGACAAATAGAATATATGTATGAGAGTATAAAAACTAATAAACCTGAGATTATATATGGCAATGAAGTTTCTTCACGAACAGATGTTGTTGTAGATTTAGATTTTGCAGAAACTATTACAGAAAATGGTGTAGTTGAAATAATTGGTAAAACTATATCTCTTACATATAATCAAAAAACATATGAATTTAAAATAGTTGGTATATTTGATAATGAAGGAAGTAGTTCTATTTTTATATCTAGTACTGCATTAAGTAATTATTTTGCTGATGAAAAAACAACTAACATATTATATGTAAATGCAAAAGATGTAACATACTTAGAAGGATTAGCTTCAGAAATTGAAGAACTGGGATATAATGCTAAAATAATTGATGAAACTTCATCAGTTATACTAGATTATATAGATTTAGGAACTAAAGTATTAACCGCAGTTGCTGCTATATCTACTGTTGTATCTGCTATTATGATAATAATTGTTTTATATATATCTGTAATCGAAAGAACAGAAGAAATTGGTATTCTCCGTTCAATAGGAGCCAGAAGGATTGATATATTGAAAATGTTTATTGTTGAAGCAGGTGTTTTAGGACTATTAGGTGGAATATTTGGGGTATTTTTCGCATATTTAATCGCAGGTATAACTAATTTAGTAAGTGAAACTTCTTCTGGATTTTCATTTATAAGTTTTAATCCACTATATTATTTAATTGGATTATTTGTAAGTTTCTTTGTTAGTGTTTTAGCAGGAATCGCTCCAGCTAAAAAAGCATCAGATTTAGATCCAGTAGAAGCTTTAAGATTTGAATAGGTGATATTATGGCACATAACATATCAAAAAGTAAAAAAGCACAATTGCGTAAACAACGTGCAAATAAAAAAATTAAAAAGA
>CAZSIA010000007.1:8222-21246 GCA_964606905.1 uncultured Anaeroplasmataceae bacterium
GATATCTCGAAAACCGATGAAAAATGCAATTGAACCTAAAATTTTTATCATATTAAAAATTATAGGTATTGTATCAATACCAATATGTTATTTAATTTATTCTCCTCTTTTAATTGTTTGTGTTATTTTTAATATATTGATGTTTATTTTTGCAATTATGACAGAAAACTACATTAATCATACTTTCATTAAAAGTAATCATATAAAGTTTTTAAAATTTGATAGTGTAATTGCTGTAATTGTTTTAGTAATTACAATTGCAAGTTTTGCAATGTCATTAGAAACAAAAAGACATACGCCTTTTGAAGATTCCAAAACGAGATTAGTTATGCAGTTAGAAAATTTTGGTTCATGTCAGACTGGAGGTAGAAGTTTGATAAGATTAGGTGGATTAGGGAAAAAATTTGGTCCCGTTGATTTTCCTGAGGATATGCCACAAATGCCACCAGAAGGTTTTAAACCAGATAAATTTGAAATGAAGTTAGAAGATTTACCTTTAGAAGCAGTATTTTCCCAAATGTTATCTTCTGTAAATACAGTATTAATTTTTTTAATTCCGGTAGCTGGAATTGGTTCATTAGTTCATTACTACTATAGAAAAAAACGATTTGATAGAGAAATGAACGAGATAATTATTGATGATATTCCAAATCTTGACGAATTCGATTTAAATGAAATATTTATGTTTGGTTATTTAGAATGACAAATGTTAATTTGAAATTTATTAGTATTAAACGAACACTAATGTCGAATGTTTGTAGAAAGAAATAAGATTGGTACTATTTTGTTTACTAGGGAATTTCGATGATTTTTGAAAAGTTATTTTTAATTCGCGGAATTTTTTTCAAACAAATTTGCAAAATAAATGAGGGATTCAATCATTAACCTCAAATAATTTGAAAATAAATCTTTAAATAATATGCAAATTCATTTAATTATGGATTTGTTTTTTGGTATGACGGGCATGTCATGATATCTAGGGTGAAAGTCCCAAGAGGCGTAGTTGTCGACGAACTTGATAGCAACTTGCAAAGCGTAAACCAGTGATGGGGCGTGAAAAGAAGCAATAGCGAAATCGTGGCTCAATGAACAAGAACCTAATACTAAGGCCTATTAAACGGATAAGTTGACCAAACACAACAAAGTCCAAAAGATAACCGTAACTTTAATGGGTAAATTAGGTGAGTAAACGAGGGGAAGATATATGGCTTATCCCGTGAGGTCTCATAGAGGTAAAACTAGTAACAACGAACTATGAGAAGTCAGCAGAGGTCATAGTAGGTAGAAATACCGAAGGACTGAATGAGTTTGTATATTAGATAGATACAAAAATCTTTAAAAGTTTTTAAATTCTTTGTTTTTCTCATAAAAATAAATCTATTTGAAATAAAAATGGTTATCAACATTATAAATTGTTAGTAACCATATTTTATTAAGATTTAATTGATATGAGCAGCACCTTTTTTCTTTTTTTGTCTACTTTACTGATACCACTTCAATTTGTGAGTCATTTTTTATAGATTTATTAAATACCCACCAACCAACCTTGAAATTGTTTAAAGCATTTTATTTAATCAACATAAAAAAAATTTGTAAAAAAATAACTTAATAAAGTTTATTGTTTGTGTTTTAAAGTGTAAGGAAAAATGATATAATCTATTTGTAAAAAATACGAAAGGAGTTTATATGAAATCGAAATTTTTAAAAACTGTGGTGGAAACGTTCTATTCTTCAATACCACTTGCCGTTATTATAGTGATATGTTTGTTTATAGCGCCACTTAGTTCACCAGCTGATTATTTAAAGATACTTGTTGGATATGTCTGTGTTGTTTTTGGACAATCGTTATTTTTGATTGGTTTAGAAACAAGTATTTTACCAATTGGAAGAATGGTTGGTAGTTCTTTTGCAAAATACAATAAACTAGCTTTCGTTCTAACATTTGGCTTTGTCTTTGGACTTTTGGCCACTGTTGCCGAACCTGCTTTATCTGTACTTGCATTACAAATCCAAGGTATTATGCCAATAGTTGATAGTACTGTATTTATTTGGATAACAGGAACTGGTATAGGTATTGGTGTAGCTGTAGCGCTATTAAGAATTGTAAAGAATATTAATATTAAACTAGTGTTTGCTATATTATATTCAACTGTGTTTTTGCTTGTGCTTTTTGCACCACCTGAATTTATTGCTATTGCATTTGATGGAAGTGGTGCAACAACGGGTGATGTATCTGTTCCATTTATCTTAGCTTTAGGATTGGGTATATCAGCTACTTTTTCTAAGAGTAAGACAAATGATGATTCGTTAGGTATTGTTGGTATAGCATCTGCTGGTCCAATTATTGTTGTTTTGCTTTATGGAATTATTGTTAAAGCAGTAAATGGTGGTGTCTTACCGCCTGAAAATATTTATGATATGAATACTACAAGTGGTATTGGTAGCATTTTCTTAGCTAATTTAGGAAATGTAGCTTTAGCTGTACTTCCTATTATTGTTATATCTGTTCCATTTCTTATTTTCTTATTAAAATTACCAAAGAAGATGATTGTTAAATTATTAGTTGGTGTAATTCCTGTTTTCTTAGGGTTGTTGATTTTCCTTTCAGGTATTGATTATGGATTTGGATTTGTCGGACAATATATCGGTCAAATGTTTTTTGATGAATCTCGTGGTAAGTGGTGGTTATTGCTGGTTGGTTTTGTATTAGGGGCAGCTATTACTATTTCTGAACCTGCTGTGACTGTTTTAGGAGACCAAATTGAAGAATTAACTAATGGTCACATTACAAAACTTACAATTCGAATAACTTTAGCAATTGGTATAGGGTTTGCCTCTTTATTATCAATTCTTAAAATCTTGACAGGAATTAATATTCTTTATTTCCTTGTTCCTTTATATCTGGTGTCATTAATTATGATGATATTTACTCCTAAATTATTCGTTGGATTAGCGTTTGATTCAGGTGGTGTTACTGGTGGTGCACTTACATCTGCGTTCTTAACGCCTTTAACATTAAGTATTGCCCAAATGGTTGCTGAAACTGGAGGAGAAAAGTTATCAATTTTAACTAATGGATTCGGAATTATATCTTTTATTTCCGTTACTCCGCTTATAGCTATTCAGGTTCTTGGAATTATTTATAATATTCGTCTTTCGCAAGTTGAAAAAGGAGCTTCTGATGAATCATTTGATGGTCTTGAGAGTTTAGTTATAGATTCAACTGAAGAAACTGTTATTGAAAGTGAGGTCCAAACAAATGAGTCAAAATAAAATAAGTAATGTTCAGTACTTTGTAATTATTGCTGAACAAAAGAAGAAAATTAAGTTTTTAGAACTTTTGGGAGAAAATGATGCGCATGCTATTGAAGTTGTATACGCACATGGTTCAGTTAATCCTAATACTTTTGCTGCAGCGTTTGGATTTGAAAATGAACAAGGTAAAGTCGTGATTTCTTGTCTTGTAAAAACTGAAAAAGCAAAAGCGTTAATAGAAATACTACACAAAGATTATAAATTCAACAAGCCTAATACTGGAATTGCTTTCAGCATTTCAGTAGAAGGAATAGCGTTTTAGAAGGGAGAATTCATATGAAAGAATTAAAAGCACTATATATTATTGTAAATGCAGGATTTGCCTCAGAAGTTGTCGACATAGCTCGTTCTTTAGGGGCAACAGGAGCGACTATTATTAATGCGAGAGGTTCTGTTGCAAAACCTAAAACTATTCTTGGGATTACTATAGACACGGAAAAAGAAATTGTTCTTAGTGTAGTAGAAAGAGAAATTGCTGTTAAGATTGTAGAAGCAATTAAGGAAAAAGCTGGAGTTGGAACTGCAGCTCATGGTCTTTGTTTCTTCTTGCCAGTTGAAATGTCAACATTAACAATTCATGAGCATGGATTAGATTGTTAATTTTTAAAATAATAGCTTAATAAAGCCAAAAAAAGGGTGGCGTTTTTTTATCACTCTTTTGTGCACTTTGTTTTTAAACTGATGAAACTTGAAAGTTTAGTGATGATATCAACAATAAACATTATATAAAAGATGACTATATAGAAATATTGCGCTGATTTGAGAATTAGAATTGATTAGTTTACAACGCTATATTATTAAACAAATTGTACAAAACGTAAATATAATAGATTTTCACCGGTGTATTAATTTATACTATTGAAAGCATTCCCCCCCCCCTTTTTGGAATTTTTAAAATATACCAAAATCTAAAATAACTCAATAACTTAATTATTGTATAATTATTGATATATTGTTGACATAAAATTATTAGAAATTATAACTCCAAAAATGAAAAAGTTTTATTTGATACAAATTTTTTTGTTTTTTAAATGAAAATTAATCGAAAAAAATTAAAAGTTTAAATTACTTTTTGCCATTAAAATAAAAAAAATATTTACAGCATATAAAAAAAATGATAACATAAAATTGTAAAAAGCAATCCTTGATGTTTTTATAGTTCACCGAAGGATTACTCACAGTTACTAGACTCTCCTTTGGTAATCAAGGAGAGTTTTATATTTTTCGAAGGAGGCGATGTGTTTTGAAAAAAAGATTTTTGTTTGTAGGTGTATTAACCTTTATCAGTTTTCACTTAACATATCACTGTTTTGAAAGGAATGAAGATTATGATATGTAGTTTAAAAAAGATATATTGGATATTTAGCATTTTAATCTTATTAATTATTTCCATTGGATGTTCTTATAATAACGATCCTAATTATATATCAGATGACGAATATGAATGTTATATCATTGATAGTGAAAATAAAAAGGTTGCGATTGGAAATTTGATGAAACAATCAGGTGATGGTGTAGCGTATGTGCCATATATGATTGATGAATATACTGTTACTAGACTAGGAGTTAACAATTATATGAATGCAGAATTATCAAATTATTCGATAAATAGGTTATATTTGCCTTCTACAATAGAACATATTAGAGAACGATATATTTCATTAGGAGCAAGAAGTGAGTTTACTGCGTTTTTTTGCAACAGTCCGATTGACTTATATAATTTTTGTCAAAACTCAAATGAAAATTTAAAAATATATGTTCCGTCAGTTTATTACGAAGAATATTTAAGTTTAAATACAAATTTTTATGGACTTATTTTAGAAGCAAATGTATGCTATTATTTTAATTTGAACGATAATGATTATTACTATATTGATTATTGTGAAGATGGAAGTTTAATTACATTTGTGCCACCAATTCCATCTAATAGCGGATATGAATTTGGTGGTTGGTATAAAGAAAAAGAATGTATAAATGAATGGGATTTCGAAAAAGACACTGTCAAGCTGGAGGATAATTTAAAAGAAATTAGATTATATGCTAAATGGATTAAAGAATAAGAGTATAAGGAGGGAAAAATGAATATACGAAAATTCTTTAGTTTGATTTTTAGTATAGTTTTAATAGGTTTAGTTTTTATATTTTGTTTTGATGTAGAAGCTAGTAGCTCGATTATAAACCTACATACTTTAACAAAGGTTTATAGTTCGAATAATACTGATTATTATGATGGTTGTGAAGATTATGATGATTATCGTAATTCATCACCAACAATAACGGTTTTAACACATGGTCTTGGGGGAAGATATCAAAACTGGAGCAATAATTATGGCGTAAATGGGAACGGTGATTTTGCATATAATTCAAACTCTATCATTGCTAAATTATATAATCACTTAAATGGAGAATTAACCATTTATGTCGCTAAGGCATCATCTAATGTGACTATTGATTCTACAACTAATACTATTACAAATTGTGAATACAATGGTTATGATTTATATAAAATTTCATATTCAGATTATGTCAATAACCCGACAAATTTGGTTGAAGTTGATTATTTAGATGATGTTTCTAAACATATCATTCTTTTGTTTGATAGCAATAATTCTGGTTTAACACATGAATTTGTTTATGAACAATTCCATGATGTTTTAGATAATATGTCTTATCAATATAAAGTTTTAACTGGTGTATTACCAAGATATAATTTGATCGGACATAGTAGAGGTGGAGTAATTAATTTAATGTATGCAATCGATCATATGTATAATGTTGATTCGATATTCAGTATGGGAACACCGTATAATGGTTCTACACTAGGATTAATAGATCCTGTCATGGAAATGCTAGGGTACTATTTGTATGATTCTAAAGGAAATACTTATACTGATCCTGATTCTGCCGGGGTTGATGATATTATGAATGAACAGGTCAGTATTGATTTACGAGATGCTTGGAATGCAGCATATACTGCTGATGTAGATATTAATGTGGTAGCATATGGTTCTATGACATCGATAGATTTTATTAGAGCATTAGTCAATGAAATTGCATCAAATAGTAAATATAGTAGTGAATCATATTACACCGTCATTCAAGATTACTTAGATACACTAAATTCTATAATTAATGTTGTAGATAATTACCCAAATTTAATATCGAATACATTGACATTTGTAAACGATTTTGCTCATGTGATAGATGCTTTTGGCATTGATTTATATGATTATGTTTTTACTTCAATTGATAGTAGTTTAGAAGGAGATATAACAGCTGAAGAAGTGGATCAAATTTTGTCATTATTTAATGTAATTAATGATAATGCGGTTATAATGGATGATTTGTTTATTGATACAAACTCTCAACTTGGATATGGTTTTTCAGATGGTATTTCATATAATGGTTTTAAACGATATGTGAAAATTTTTGATGATTCGGATTTATCAACTAATTGTGCTTATCCAAGTATGCCAGCGATTCCACATAATCTCGAGATTATGTGTCCTTCTTATATTGATACAATTGTTTCTTCAATTGATCATGGAATCCCGAGTTCAAATATATATAATTTAGAGGATAATGTTAGCGGTACGTATTATTTCTCGAATGCAAATGCCTTTGCATTTTATAGTGATTATAATGGTAATCGTGTTATCTGTGCAAGTGGTTGCAGTATAGATGTTTTCTATTATGATAATGGTTATTTAAAGAGTTTAAAAAGTGGAACGACAAGTCTAACAATAGACTTTGAAGCTAATGTTAATTATTTAATAGTTATTACCAAAACAAGTTCAGGAAATTTAACAGTTTCTTTTACTCCCGAAGATTCATTAAGTATTGGAACAAATTCTAGTATTAGTTTTGATAGTTTAGAAGGAAGAGTCTTTAAAATAAATGTTACAACTGCAGGATATTATTTGATAGATATATCAAATACTTACATTTATTGCGAAGATGTAGTTCAATATGATACAGGAAAATATTATATTTATTTTACTTCAGGCAATAATATTGTTTATTTGAAGAATAATAGTAGTTATTCAACTCAAGGGTCAGTTGTAATAAGCACACCGAAAGAGATAACACAAGGTGAGTCATTTAATTTAACTGCTGATAATCGAATTTTAATGTTTACAAACACATTTGGCAATACTTTAAATTTCGAAGTTAATCTTTCATGGAGTTCAACTTCCAATTCACTAAATGTTTATAATCAATCTCTTGGTTATGTAAACAATTGTGCAACTGGAACAGTTAGTAGTTCAAGTGCTACATATACATTTAAATTACAAAACGGAGAATCATGTTATATCATATTTGATAAAACCGATTCAGCTGGAAGTGCTTCAATAACCTTACCTGAAGAACAACTTGCTTGGAAAATTAATGATGTTATTTGCTCTTCAAATATAATTTCGTTACCTAGGGGATATACTTATACTGTATCTTTATGGAGCTTGGTAAATGGAACTTATTATGAAATTGATTGCGATTTAGGTTTTCCTGTAGCGGCAAATTCAACTTATTCATATAGTGGTAATACATTTACAATATATTCAGGAACGGGTACAGATCATTTTGCTGTAACATGTTCAATTGCTTTTGGCTTTAGTCTATCTGTAACGGTAGAAGATGATTTTGTAATAACTATGTCTTCAGTTAATTATGCGTCATCCGCTACTTTAACTTATTCAATTAATAAAAGTTCTTGTACTATAAAAGGTTATGCAAATAATTCTTCAGGAACAACTTATTTAACCTGGACAGCTAGTTCTTCTTCAAAGACTGTCAATGTTACGTCGTATGTATTTCCGTCTTCAACGGCTTTAAATACAACCTTTAGATTTTATGATGTTATTTATAATGGCATTACATATAGAATAAACACTTGGGGAGTTCATACAGTAGATATTAAATTCGGTTCAGGTTCAGGAACATCAAGTGATCCTTATACAATAAATTGTGTTAGACATTTAAATAATGTTAGAAGTTATAGCAGTAAGTATTATAAGCAAACAAGCAACATTGATTTATCATCATATGGAGTTTGGACTCCTATTCCATCTTTTTCTGGAACGTATGATGGAAATAGTAATTACATATATTATTTAACTTTGGAAGTGACTGCAAATGATGCGGATTATGGTTTGTTCGCGTATGTGTCAGGAACTGTAAAAAATGTGTATATTAAATATATAACGGTTACCACTATTTTAACTTCATCTACCAGTGTGAGTAGATCACACGTTGGTTCGGTTTGTGCATTTGTTCAAACAAGTGGAACAATTACAAATTGTCATTTGTATTCTGGAACATTTGATGCTGATGTTATTCAATTGACTGCAGGTGGAATTTCTGGTGTTAATTTTGGTTCTGTTACAAATTGTACTGTTAATAGCGTTACGATGAATGTGTCTGGTAGAGCAGGCGGGATTATTGGTGAAAATAGTGGTAAAGTCTATACATGTAAAAGTAAATCAATTACAATTACTCATTACTGGGTAGCAAATACTTTTACTGGAGGCGTTGTTGGTTTTAATACTGATACAGGTGAAGTTAAATCCTGTACAAGTGGTGGAATGATTTATTGGACAAGCCCAGAAAAAGGAGATCATATTTATCCTTCAATAGGCCATATTATTGGATATAATGCTGGAAGCTACTCAGATTGTAGTTCAACTATGGGTCACGATATTTCATATTATTATTGGCATTTTATAGGTTGGTATGATCAAAGTCAATATTGTTTTGCAGAAGATGATGGTTTGGTTGGTCAACAAGTATAATCTTGTTGGTATTTAATTTATAATACAATTAATTAAAAGAGAGGGTGGACTAAATGATAAATTTGATTAATATTAATAAAACTTATATTAGTAAATCAAAAATAAAAGTTGAAGCATTGAAAGGAATAAATTTAACTTTTGAAAATACTGGTTTTTCAGTAATAGTTGGTCCTTCAGGATGTGGAAAGTCCACCCTTCTTAATTTGATTGGTGGATTAGATGAGGCAACAAGTGGGGAAATTATTGTAGATGGCTGTAAACTTAATTCTAATTATTTTGATTCTTTAAGAAATCAGTATGTCGGCTTTATTTATCAAGAATTTAATTTAATAAGTGATTTAAATGTTTATGAAAATCTGGAGTTAGTTTGCTATGATAAATCGAAAAACGAAAAAAAACTTTTGATTAAAGAGGTGTTAGAAAAAGTCGATTTAGCATCCTATGAAAAAAGATATCCGTATGAATTGTCTGGTGGTGAAATACAAAGAGTTGCAATAGCCAGATGTCTTTTGAAAGATTATAAAATATTATTAGCAGACGAACCTACCGGAAATTTAAATGTTGAAATGAGCTTAGAAATTTTCAAACTATTAAAAGAAATTTCTGAAAAAAAACTGGTGATTGTTGTCACTCATAACAAAGAATTGGCGTTAAAATTTGCTGATAGAATAATTAAAATTGAAGATGGAGTAATATTAGATGATACGAGTAAAATTAACAGTATAACTAGCTGTGATGGACGATTCGATCAAAAATTAAATAGATTATCCAATAAAATGATTTTAAAAATGGCTTTGAAAAATCTATTTCAAAAGAAATTCAAATACGTTATTTCCTTATTGACGCTAGTATTATTGTTTACGCTTTTAAGTATTTCTTTTTCTGTAATTGATTTTAATCCCAGTTATATGGATTATCAAAATATTGTTAAAAATGATTTTGAAAATTTTTATGTTCGAAGTTGGACTAGAGATGATGATAAGTTAACTGTTAATAATGTGAAAGAAATAACAACTAAATATGATATAGAATATATTTTAAATGGTGAAATAGAGACAAAAGATGATTTGGTTCGTATGGGACTAGAATTATATGATAATTGTTTACCACTCACAATTGATGGGGTATATATATTAGATTCATATCTATTATCAAGCCAACATTCAGGTTTAGTTTTTTATGATAAGGATGGTTTTTTAGAAGTTCCTAAAGAAGAATCAATTGAAAATTTGGTGGGTAGTTATATTTCATTTTATCAAACTTTAGTTAAGGTTGAAGGAATTATAAAATCAAATAATACTAATAATTTGCTTTCAAGGCCAAAAGGTGTAGAATATGATATCAGTTTATATGAAAATACTACAGTTATTTTTTATATGAAAGATAGTATATATAAAAAAATTTTAAGTCAGCAATTAGATGGTTTTTGGTCTAGTGAGTCTAATTTTACAGTAAGTATAAATGACTTTGATTTATCGGACAATTATCTATTGTATAGTAGTAAATTTAATTGGACAGGAATGTTTAATGATGAAAAAATTTATTTGAATGATAATGATAATCAAAATTTATTTAACTTGAATGATAATGAAGTTTATGTTTCATTGGAATTGTATAATAAATTATTTAATGAACTTTCACCAATAGAATATTACATTGGTAATGATTATTTTGAAGGTAATTTGATTAGAAAACCTACGCATATTGGAGAAACTGTTGATTTAACTTTTATTTTTGATGACGGTGGAAAATCCACTATAGAAAATTTAATTATAAAGGGAATTATGTTTGAAACTATGAATTATGAATTATATGTTTCAAATAGTTTATGTGAAAAGTTTTATGATTTAACTGTTAATTCAAAATTAATGATCAAAACAAGTTCAGTTGAAGATTTATACTCGTTCATAAAAGATGTAAAAAACTCTTATAATGTTTCAATTTATTATCCATATACTTCAGGAATTAATGATTTATCTGTTGGAATAACAGCTGGAATTACAATTTGTTATGTTGTATTTTCGATAACATTAATTGTTATTGTATTAGTTACTACTATGACAGTAAGTTATACGGTAAAAAGCAAAAATAAAGAGAATGGTATTTTGAGGTCTATTGGTATTTCTACTAGGGATATCAAAAAAATTTATTTATGGCAGTTGTTTTTAATGATCTTAATTCCATTTGTGTTATCAGTTATAGGATCATATTTTGGAGTTAGGATGTTGAACTATTTAATGGTAGTTGATTACACATTAAACCTACATATTTTATTCTTCAAATTATGGTATATACCGATTATGCTAATTTTTATAGTATTAATTACTTTTATTATAGTTTCTTTATCTTTAAAAGAATCACTTGGTAAAAAAGTAAATCCAATTGTTAGACAAAATTAATTATACCGATAGTATAGCAGTCTATTGGATGAAAAAATAAATTTTGGTGTAACTGATCAACAAATACAAAACTATGCTGGTAATGCAGAATGCCCTGAAAAAGGATTGTCATATGTTCAAAATTTAGTAAAACAAATTAATTTTATTACAAACTTTGATTGTAAATGTCAATATAAAAATGTTGATTTTGAAGTGAGCCCCTAAAGTTAGACTAGAGAATGATATGATATCTTCAAAGTAGGCAAATAAAATAATTAAAGGTTTATGACCTCAAATTATTAAGTCTATTTTGGAGGTGTTTGGTTCTCTAAATTCTACGGAGTAGATTAGAAAATCGAACTCTAAAATGTGAGGAGTAGAGTTAATGAAAAAAGACTCTCAAACGGACCGATTGAAGGAACAAATTCTAGAATAAAAACAATTCTAAAAAATGCTTGTGGATTTAAAAAGTTTACAAGGCTACGAAACAGAATAATTTTTTCATTAAATAAAGATGAACCAATAAAATATACAAAATAATATGTTTGTGAAGCAAAAAAGGATATCTTTTGCCCTATTTGGACACTAGATATCCTATTTATTTTGGTCCCCAAAGTTTATTACAGCGTATTTTCAACTGTATTTTTTTGGTTCTTATTTTGTTAGTTGACCCCAAGATTTATTACAGGGCCAAATTATTTAGAAAGATTTGTTAGCGATTTAACTAATTGCAATAAATCTTTCTTTTTTTCGTTTGTAATAGAAGAATATAAAGTAATAAGTTCATTTAACATCTCATCTTCAATATCTTGTTTAAAATGGTTTGTCACAATTTTGAATTCTTCATCGTTTGATGTTAAAATCACATCTTTTCCTAATAAATAGTCAGTAGGCACATTTAAAATATCAGAAAGTTTAATTATTTGTTCTATATTTGGTTCACTTCTACCTATTTCCCAAAAAGATATATTATATTGATTAATTTCTAGTAGTTTTGCTAATTCAGTTTGACTAAGATTAGCTCTTTTTCTTATTTTTTTTAAATTTTCTCCGAATGTCATGTTCATCACCGATTTAATTATACTTAATTTTTATAAAATGTAAATGATACATTAAATAATTGACAATATATTATTTACATTATAAAATAATAAATGTATAATATACATATTAGGTGATGATTTAAGGAAGTGTTGAGATAGTATGGATAATTATAGAAAAATCGATGTAGTAAGAGGTGGCAGTGAAGATAGTTAGGGCTTCAATAACAGACTATATTTAATTGTTGTTACTGTTTTAATATGTATAAAGAAATGATATAATTAAGTAGTAAAAAAAATACGAAAGGAGTTTATATGAAATCAAAATTTCTACAAACGGTATTGGAAACTTTCTACTCTTCACTTCCTCTTGCCGTTATTATAGTTATATGTTTGTTTATAGCACCACTTAGTGCACCGAATGATTACTTGAAAATAATTATTGGTTATGTCTGTGTTGTTTTTGGACAATCGTTATTTTTGATTGGTTTAGAAACAAGTA
>CAZSIA010000008.1:0-19899 GCA_964606905.1 uncultured Anaeroplasmataceae bacterium
CAGGCACGGGGACAACACTTGGTCCTGGATGGGACTCAGTGCGCCGCTGACCCCATCAGGTGGACTTCATTCTGATGGATTTTTAACTTCACTTGTTGATTTAGATTGTTGCGTAACTATGTTAAAACAACTTTTGAAAGGGTATAAAATTTCAGTAATTGGTCACTCTTGGGGCGGTTTTTCAACGGCTAATATCGCAAACTATCACAAAGATGTCGCACACGTAATTTCTCTTGCTCCATATAATAGTTTAGAAGCAATTTTACATCAAACATTTCATGGTCTTTTAGGTTTTGCTTATAAACACGCTTACGAGTTAGAATGTAGTTTAAATGCCGAATATGCTAATTCTAGTGCAATAGAAGCATTAAAAAATTATAGCGGATACGCTTTAATCATTCATTCAAAAGATGATAATGTTCTAAATTATAAATATCATTTTAAAAAGATGAAGAAAGCGTTAAAAGATCATTCTAATATTTCTTTTATGCTTGTTAATAAGAAATTACATAATCCAAATTATACAGTAGAAGCTGTAGGGCTTTTGCAAAAATTTATAAAATTAAGAAACAAATTATTAAAAGAAGGAAAACTTTCTACCCATGAAGAAATTGTTGAATTTAATAATTCATTTGATTGGTGGGCTATGACAGAACAAGATGAAGACGTTTGGGATGAGATTTTTCTTTGTTTAGAAAAATAAAAATTATTTTTTAAAGGGGGGGGATTTTAGTGAAGAAAATATTATTACTTTTATTATTAATATTACCGCTTTTTGCATGTTCTAATACTGGTGTTAGTGATAAAACAATCGTAGAAGATGAAAATATTATTACACAAAATCCTCCGCAGGAAGAAGTTACTAAACCAGGTGATGAGGCAGTAACAATTGTTCCTGATGAAAAAGAATATTCTATTAAAGATCCTTTATTTGAAGTTAAAAAATTAAATAACATTAATGAAGTTACGATGGATGATTTCTTTAATTTAGGTAACAGAGTTGATATTAAGGTAGAAATTTCTGATGAGGAATTAAATAAATTACAAGCTGATTATGAAACACATTATAAGAGTGAAATTTACAGGTTAGCGAGTAAAGTTTATATTTCTTTAACTAATTATAATAATACATTTAGATGGGAATTTGAAAATGTCGGAATTAGACAAAAAGGTAATACATCAAGAGTTGCGATTATTAATGGTGATGGAAATTTAAATTTAAATCATTATAAACTTTCTTTTGATGAAACATTTTCTGATCCTGAAATGTATGACAGTAGTTTTATTGCTGAAAATTTTAATCTAGCATATGATACTCGTGAGTTTTTAGGAATGAGTGGACTTGATTTTAAATGGAATAAAAATTTTGATCATACTCATATTCGTGAAATTTACTCAAATTATTTATATAGAGCTAGTGGTATTTTAGTTCAACACTCAGGATTATCTACATTTTCTATTATTGAAAAAGATAAAAACAATAAAGAAACATCGATGGGACTTTGTACTGTTTATGAACCAGCTACTAAATCAATGATTAAAAGAGCTTTAAAAAGTAGTGATGAATATGTAAATATGAGTGATTGGGACACAGAAAAAAGTGGTACTTTTGGTGTAGAAGCCGCTAATTATGGTGATTTATATAAATGTATATGGGGCGCTACTTTAGATAATGTAAATGGCAATGTTGGAATTAGTAATATAAGTGGTTCTTATATTCCGCTTTATGATAGAAAGACATATAAGGATGTAGAATATAATGATATACTTTTAAGAAATGCATCAAATGCAATTAAGAGTAGAAGTTATGATGAAATAAGCAAGTATGTAGATTTAGAATATTTAGCAATTTGTGAAGCTGCTGGATTTTTTGTAGGTAACCCTGACGCGATGCGTTACAATACAAATAATTATATGGTTTATTTAAGAAGAACTGATGGAAAAATGATCTTTATTCCGATTGATTCAGATCGCTCATTTGGAATAATTAAAGATTGGAATCCAACGGGTAGCGCGATGATGTATTTAGGAATGTTAGACCGAAAGACAGTCAATAATAATGACACTCTAACACTTTTATTAGATACTATTTTAGCTACTAAAGATAACGAAGCAAAGCAATTATATATTAAATACTGTAATATTATTAAAGAGTCAACTTGGGTAAGTAATGATACCTTTAATAAGTATTTTGATTTAGCTAAAGCTTCTTATAGTGAATATTATTTTTCATTAACTGATGAATCTACTAATGTTACTTTTAGTAAATATATTTCTAATAAAGTAAAACAAGTTATATCTAATGAAAATAGTAGTGATAATAATGATAACAATAATCAAAATTTAACTGAGGAAGAATACGATAATATTTATTTAGTTTCCACAATAAATGATTGGTATTCTAAAGATGAAAAATATAAACTAAAGAAAATCACTGATAATACTTATACTGTTACCGTTACAATTACTAAGGTAGAGTCTGATGGTGATTACTTTAAGTTTAAATTTAATAATGGAGATAATTACAACATCATTGACTGGACTGTTTCAGAAGACTTAAAAACACTTATTAAAGAAAAAGGAAGAAGTGTTCGTTGTTATGGTGTAGCAGTTGGAGATAGTGTAACTATTACTATTAATACAAAAACAAATGAAGTAAGTGTCGTAATTAATTAGAGGATTAAAATGGAAAAAATAAAATATGAAAATGAAACAAAATTAAATCAAGATAAACTTGTTGATTTATTATCAGAACAAACTCTTCCTTTAAAGAAGATGATTGTATCTATTTCATCAATTGTAATTTTACTTTTGATTCTGATTTTAAACTGGGATAAGGAAAATCAAGGTATATATATTCTTATGAGTATATTGTTAGGACTTGGATTTGTTGGTTTATGTTTATTGTTAATCTTTAAGAAATGGTTAATAAAAATAAGTAATAAATCACTTTCATCTGGTGTCGTTTATAAATATACATTTTATGAAAATGAATTTAAAGTTGATTCAATTGTAGATGGAAAAGAAAATCATATGGCGATGCGATATGAAGGGTTAGAAAAAATTGTTGTTAAGAATGATTTTGCTTACTTATATATCAACAGTGTTTCAATATTTTTTGTTAATTTAAATAATTTTGGTGAAGAAAAAGAAGAAGTGATAAAGATTTTTTTACCTTACAAAACTAAAAAAAGTAAAAGATAAATAATATGGTACTTATAGATTTCATTGTACACAATTGATGTGCAATAGCTATTATAAGTACCTTTTTATTTTTTATTATTAAAATTATAATTTATATCAATATAGAATATTTATGCTTTTTTTTACTAAAAAAAGTTTACTTTAAAAATAAAAATAAAGCGTTTATAATTTGATAAAAATATGCGTATTTCCTTGTATTTTAGAGCAAAATGGGTTTACTTTAAAAAGTTGGTAATATTTTATTTTTATCTATAAATGATAAAATTTAATTGAAATATGAATGATAAATATATTTTAAAAATTTGAAAGGAGAAAAATATGAAAAACAGTAAATTTTTAGCTTTATTATTATTCTTATTATTAGTTACAATTTGCGTTTCTGGTTGTCAATCAAATTCAAATCATGTTGATGACACAGAAAACCCAGAGGATGGTACACAATTACCTGAAACTGGTGGAAACACTGATGATGGTGGAAACACTGATGATGGTGGAAATACTGATGACCCAACACCATTACCAGATAATGTAGAAGGTGATATTCGTATCGAAGGTGAATCTGGAATCGTTGCAAATGCTAAATTAGAAGTTTTAAATTGTTCAGTTGCATCTAATGGTGCTTATGCAGCAGGTTTAAATGATTGTGGACAAGGGTTATTATTTATTCATTATGCACCAGTCGGTGGAACTCATGATGTTGAAATTGGATATTTCACTGCTGCTCCTAATTCAAAACATGAACTTGTAGTTAATGGTGTCGCACAAACAGTTGTATATACAGAAAATACTGGTTGGGGAGATACTGCAAGTGCTGTTGGTAAAGTTGTTGTTCAAGTTGAACTTGTTCAAGGATATAATGTTATTACTTTATCTAAAAAAGGTGTTGCTTCTGATTCACCTGAATATGGTGGATGGGTTCAAATTGATTACATCGAAGTTAAAGGAACACAACAAGAGTTTGATAAAGATAATTTAGTATATGATCTAGAACAAATTAAAGTAGAAGCAGAATTAGGAAATTATAATTGTGGTGTTACATGTCCGGTAGGAATGGCAGAAGCATCTAATGGGTATATTATTGGTGAAATTAATGCGTCAGGTCATGGCGGTAGTTATACTTTAACAATGCCAGAGGCTGGACGTTATGCTTTACAAATTGCTTATGGTAAAGATGCTGGAGAAAGACCTGTAGCTATTACTTTAAATGGTACTACATATAAATATAGTTTAGAAGATTATGAAGGTCAATCATGGAATGTCTTTAATTTAAGTAATACAGCTGTTGTTTTAGATTTAGTAGAAGGTGAAAACACTTTATCTATTGAAAGAGCTGAAAATAGTAATTGGTTCTGTTTTGATTATTTTGTATTAACTAAAGTTAAAACAACTTCCGATGTTAGAATTGAAGCTGAAGATTGCGTTATTGATGGTAATAGAGTCAAGGTTGCTTCAAATCCAATGGCTTCAAATGGAAATATGGCATGTGATATGAATGACTGTGGACAAGGATTACATTTTGTTCATTATTCGCAAGTAGCAGGTGAATTTACAATGGAAATTGCATATTGGACAGGTGCTGCTAATTCTAAACAAGATATTTATGTAAATGGTGTAAAACAAACTACAGTAGTATATGAAAATGCTAATGGTTGGGCAAGTGATACTAATCCAGCTGCAACTGTAGCTGTTACGCTTACTTTAAAAGAAGGTTTCAACAATATTTCAGTTATTAAAAATGGTACTGCTTCAGATTCACCTGAATATGGTGGATGGGTTCAAATTGATTACTTTGATATTAAAGGGTCAAAAGAATACAATCCAAATGTTAAGGTAGATAATACTTTAATTATTAGAATTGAAGCAGAATTAGGTAATTATCATTCTGGTTCTTCATGCCCGGTTGGAATGAATGAAGCATCTTTAGGATTTATCGTTGGTGAAATCAATGCTGCTGGAGATGGTTCAGATATGCAAATTAGAGTTCCTGAATCTGGAACATATGAATTACATATCGTTTATGGTAAAGATGCTGGAGAAAGACCTGTAGTAATTACTTTAAATGGTACTACTTATGAATATAGTTTAGAAGATTATGATGGTCAAGCATGGAACGTATTTAACACAAGTGGTGTTGCAGCAACGTTAGAACTTGAGGCTGGTTTAGTTTATACATTGTCAGTTACAAGAGGAGAAAATAGTAATTGGTTCTGCCTAGATTCAATTATTTTAGTTAAAGTTGCATAATAATATTTATATATTTTAAATTTACGTATTTAAATGATAAAAATTTAATATTTCAAAAAGGAGAGTCTTATGAAAAACTCGGTAGGATTAAAACACATAGCATTGGAATTAGGATTAACAATCGCTGCAGTTTCAAGAGCATTAAAAGATTATAGTGATATAAGTGAAAGCACTAAGAGAAAAGTGCGTCAAAAAGCCATAGAACTTGGCTATATTCCTAAATCATTAAAGAAATCTCATAAAAAGACTATTGCTATTTTAGTGGATTCTTTAGGCTCTTCCTTTTTTGGAATTATAGCAGAAAAAATGATAGAAGAATTTAAAAAATATAATTGTTTAGTTCATTTTATTTCAACAGCTCAAAATTTTGCATCTAAAGAAAATATTAAAGAAGCTTTAGAATTATCATCTGATGCTATAATAACTTTTTTAATTCCAAATGATGATGCGTTTGAAATTGCATTATTATATAATGTGCCTGTATTATTATTTGGAAGATATTCAGAAAAACCTAAATTAAATGTAGTTTATATGGATGATTTTTTAGGTGGTCAAATTGCTGCATCCTATTTGATAAAGCAAGGTGCAAATAAATTATGTTATATTTGTGTGGATGATATTGAATGTTCTTTAAGAAGACAACAAGGATTTGTTGATGAAGCGCTTAAAAACAAAATTTTGGATATTCGTATAATTCAATATCGTTTTATGGATACAGTTTCTGATTTAATAAATGCGGGTTATAATTGGTTTTTCTGTTTTGATGATGGACTGGCAAATTATTTAATGAATTCTCAAAAAAATAAAAATATTCATGTGATTGGTTTTAATGGCATATCTAAATTCTTACCTCATTATGATTTCTTTGCTTCAATTTATGCAAATTACGATTTAATGGTAAAAGATGCAGTTAATATTTTGAATGAAAAAATTAATAATGGAAATATAGGGGAAACAATTATTATAAAACATGCCACAGAATTATTTGAGTAAAAGGAGTTAAGTATGAAAAGATTTTTTGTAATTATGATTTTATTATTAGTTACACTTTTAAGTGCATGTAGCAGTAGTTTAGATGATGTAACTAATATTAAATTTGAAGATGGTATTATTTCTTTTGATGCAGTTAAAGATGCTGAAGGATATGATATAAAATTTAGTCAAGATGGTTCTTTAGTTTATGAAGATAAGATAACAGAAACATCAATCGATATAGATAGTTTAGGACTTGAAGGACAAGTTGATTTTGAAGTTAGTGCTTATTCTAGCAATAAAACAAGTGGTGTTACTAAATTTAGTTTTACTGCTTTAAGCACTTTTGGTGATGTTATTTTTGAAGCAGAAGATTATTTAGCAAATTATGGCACAGGTAAAGCACAATGTAATTATCGTAATAATCCTTCTGCACATAATGGTGCTTATGTTGGTGGCATTGATGATGCAGGACAAGGTATTTTTATTAATTATTTATGTCCTGTTGCTGGTACTTATACTCTTGAATGTTGGTATACAACAGATATGCCTACGGCTCATAATGATGTATTAGTAAATGGTGTTAAACAAGCTCGTTATGATTTCACAGAAAAAACTGGTTGGGGTGGAGCTACATTTACTCCTGCTAAAGCTGAAGTAGAAATAACATTAGTAAAGGGATGGAATACTATCGCTGTTTATAAAAATGGTGATTCAAGTGATAACTGGGGAAGTTATACTGAATTAGATTATTTTGTATTAAAAGGTGATGGGACAAAATATGATTCAACTGAAATGAAACAATATGGTGTTTCACCAGAGTGGTATCGCTTAGAAGCAGAAATGGGATCTCCAAGAAAGAAAAATGTTAATAGTGGAACTTATGAATGTAAAAATCCTGCGATTGTTGAAAAAAATGGAAACAAATTTTCTAATGGTTTCATTTTAGGAAATATTGAAAACAATTATGACGGTGTAGAATGGCAATTTAATTCTCCTGTAAAAGGCAAATATGAAGTTAAAATTGCTTATGCATCTGGTCAATTCGATGGTTCTAAATTAGCTTGTCCAAGTTTCATTACAACACAATCAGAAGTTGGATTAACTAAAAATGTCGATTTCTTAGATTATGATATTAAAACATTATACGATTTACCATATTCAAACTGGGATGAAATTGTTGTTGCTGAACAAACTGTAGAAATTGTTTTAGAAGAAGGTAAAAATTTCATTTATTGTTTATTATTGGATAAAGTTAACAGTGGGTTCTTCCAAATTGATTATATCGAAATTAGATTAATTGAAGAATTGTAGTTTTATTGGAGAATGAAGTATGCAAATTCAAGATTTAAGTTATAAATTAAGAAACGATGTACTTGATTTAGATGATTATCAAATATCTGTTGAGATATTTAGTCTAGATAATGTTTACACGGTTGAACCTAATTCTTTTGTTAAAGAAAATGATTCATATTATTCTAATAAGTTATTATGGGGTAATGATGTTTTAGAAGAAGGTAATGTGAAACTTTTTGTTGAAAAACATACAGAATATAATGATTTTCAAATTAATGCGTCATTAAATAAAAAAATCAGATCCGTTAAATTGCGATTTGATAATTTACCTTTAGGTACTTATATCAGTTCAATTGATGAAGAAAAAGATGTAACAGAAAGAGGTTTATTATTTAATTATCCTGAAGGGTGGAGAAGTTTATCAACACCTTTATTAATCTTTAGATTAGAAAACGGAGAATATTTATATATTTCTTGCAAAGATAATACTGTACGAAGAAAAACATTTTTCTTTAAAAAAGTAGAAGATAAAATGCGTTTGGATGTTGTACTAGAATGCGAAGGAACACAAATGTCTTGTAGTTTCAAAGCACCAGTAGTTGAATGTGGAATAAGTAATAATTTAGATGATATTATTTTAAAACATTCTAATCACATTAAGGAAGTATATGGACTAGATGAATACATTGATTGTTCAATCGCACCATCTTGGTTAAAAAATATTTCTTTAGTTGTTACTATGCATATGCAAACATTCACTGGTTTTATTTTTCACACATATGAACAAGCTCTTAATGATATGAAGAGAATAACCTCATATTTAGATGGGAAAAATATTTTAGTTTATTTAGCTGGTTGGGAAGGCCGTTATTATTATAAGTATGGCGATTATACTTGCGATAGTAGAATGGGTGGCGAAACTAAGTTAAAAGAACTAGTAGATGGGTTACATAGTTTAGGTTGTAAAGTAATGGCAATGTATGGTATGAACATTATGAATAAAAATACACCTGGTTTAAAAGATATTGTTCCTATTGCTGAATTTCAATCACTTAGTGGTGCAAAATATCATAGTGGATCTGTGAATTGGGAAGGAGCTCACCATTATGACTTTAACGAATTAGTACAGTTAAATGTTGGATGCAAGGAGTATCAAGATTATTTGTTTAAACAAATAAAAGTGGCTACTGACATGTACGATTTTGATGGTGCATTTTTAGATATTGCTGCATGTTATACTAATGATTTAAACAATAATTTATATAGTGGTGTACTTGAGTTATGTAATCGTTTAAGAAATATCAAACCTGACTTTTTAGTGAGTGGTGAAGGATTTTATGATGGATTAGCAAAAGCGATGCCTTTATTCCAATCTGGACATACTGATGGATGGATGCATTATCATGACCGTGTTTCACCAATGTTATTCACTAGATTTTCTCGTGAATTCGCCCATTTATGTTTAGGTGATGTTGGAAGAGGTTCTACAGGGGTACATGAACAAGGAACAAATACTGAAACAATGACTCCTTTAAGAGAAGGAATTATTCCAACTTTATCACTTGTTGAAAATACAGTTAGTGATTATTTTGAAAAGGTAAAAGAAATTTTAGAACAAGCAAAGGAATATAAGAGGAGGTTTCTTTAGATGAAGCGTAAAATGACTAAAAGAGCGAAAAGAGAAAATATTGCAGGAACACTCTTTGTTCTTCCTCAAGTTATAGGCTTTATAGCTTTTGTAGCTTTTCCTCTGTTATTTTCAATTTATCTATGTTTTGCTGAATGGAATTTTATTGATATGCCAACATTTGTTGGTATGAAAAATATCGTTGCATTATTTAATGACCGTATATTTTGGAAATCTATATTAAATACATTTATCTATATTCTTATAGTTGTCCCTTTGACGCTTTTAAGTTCTTTAGGATTAGCGCTTTTAACTAATCGAAAGTTACCTTTTATGAAGTTTTATCGTGGTGCATTGTTTTTGCCAATGGTTACATCAACTGTTGCAATAGCAATGGTTTGGTCTTTTATTTATCAACCTAATGGTGGTATTTTAAATACATTTATTGGTCTTTTTGGAGTAGAAGAACTTCCGGGTTGGTTAGTGGATACTAAATATGCTAGATTTGCTGTTAGTTTAGTTGGTATTTGGTTAAAAGTAGGGTATTATTATATCATTTTTGATGCAGGATTGAAAAATATCCCACAAGAATTATATGAAGCAGCAGATATAGATGGTGCTTCACCATGGATGAAGATTAGAAAGATAACTTTACCAATGCTTTCATCTGTATCCTTCTTTATAAGTGTAATGTTATTTATTGATATATTTAATATGTTTAATGAAGTTTACATTATGACTCAAGGAGGACCTGATTATTCAACTTATACACTTGCAATGTATATTTATTTCTATGCATTTAACCAATTTGATATGGGACGTGCTGCAGCGGCTAGTTGGGTGTTGTTTGGATTAGTCGGTATTGTAACTTTAATTCAGTTTGTAATGAAGAAAAGGTTGGTGTATGAATAATGAGTAGAAAGAATAAAAACATTGTTAAAGTAGTTTTAATTACTATTATTTTAATGATTGCATCACTTTTATGTATTTTTCCTTTTTATTGGATGATTATTAATTCATTTAAGCAACCACTTGATATATTTAAAGTGCCGGTTGATATTTTTACTTTTGACCTAACACTTGATTCATATAAAGCGGTATTTGCTTATGAAGATGGTATTATTTGGAGAGCATACCTAAATTCTATTTTGATTGCTGTATGCTCAACATTAGGTACTTTATTTACTTCTTCAATGGCTGCTTTTGCATTTGCAAAATTAAAATTCAGAGGTAATAAAGCGTTATATGCATTATTTATTGCAACATTAATGATTCCTGGACAAGTGACAGTTATACCATTATTCATTGTCTTTTCAGGATTACAATGGGTTGATACATTCTTACCATTAATTATACCAGGTGTAATGATTAATACGTATGGTGTATTTATGTTGAGATCGTTTATTGTATCAATTCCAAATGAATTATTAGAAGCTGCAGAAGTAGATGGTTGTGGTTATTTCAGAAAATACACTTCAATTATTCTTCCGCTTTTAAAACCTGCGTTAATTACATTAGGGTTATTTACTTTTATTGGAAGTTGGAATAATTATTTTGGACAATTAATTTATTTAAATAGTCCGGAAAATACTACAATTCCACTACTAATCGCAGGCTTAAGAGAATCCCATATGACTGGTGTTGAATGGGGTCGTATAATGGCAGCGACAACGTTAAGTGTTGTTCCGATTGCTATTGTATATTTAAAATGTCAGAAATACTTTGTTCAAGGAATTGCAACAACAGGTATTAAATAGCGAGGAGGTTAAAGTATGAAAATAATAAAAAAAATGCTTTGTATGGGAATGGCTGCTTTGTTATTTGTTTCATTAATTGCTTGTGGTAACAGTAATCAAGGTAACGTTGATGAAGATGGGAATATCATTGTTAAGATGTCAATTATGAATAGTACAAATGAAAATCCAGGGTGGCTTGCCCAAATCGATGCAGCCAATCAAGTTTTAGCTGCGCAAGGTGAAAAAATTGTTATTGAACCAGATATTATTAAAACTGATTCATGGGATGAATATTATACAAAAATCACAACAAATATGATTGGAAGAATTGGTGGAACAATTGGACGTATCGCCGAATCACACATTCCTTTAATGATGGAAAAAAATCAATTAGCAGATATAACTAATGTTGTTAATGATTTGCTAAAAGAAAAGGATGAAAACGGAGAATATATTTATAATGCCAGTGCCTTTGATGGTGTTGCGATGAAAGATGGTAAGTATTATGGATTACCTTCTGGTACTCAACATATGGTACTTTATTATAATAAAACTATTTTTGACCAATATAATAAAGTTATTGAAATGAAAGCAAACGATAAAACTGTTTCAGAAATTTCTGCAGAAACTAAGTTAGACGAATCAAGAGTAGAAGAAATTATTGCTAATAATCCTACATTAACAAAATTAGAATATCCTAGTGGAGATTGGAATAATGCTACAACATTTGATGAAATTAAGGATATGGCCAAGAAATTATCATATGGTAAGACAAATTCTAGAAGATTTGGGTTATCTGCTGGACCTTTCTTAGCGTATGCTGGAATGTATTCAAAAAATAGTGGTGGCTATAATATTTTTGATGAAAATGGAAAAAGCACAATACAATCACAAGCATTTTATGATGTTTATGAATGGTTTGATGAAATGTTAAAAGTTGATAAATCAATGCCATCTACATCCGATACAGCTACTTCAAGTGCAATAGATCGTTTCTTATCTGGTAATATAGCTATGATTATAGATGGTGTATGGCAATTACATGCTATTAACAAATATACAGAAGATTATGAAATTGGTATTGCAGCTATTCCAGTTAAAGAAAGTGGTTATAATTCATATAGTACTACTTTTGCTGACCGTTATTGGAGTTCTAGAACTTCAGCTAATAAAGAAGCAGACCAAAAAGCATTGAAAGCATTAATGTCTGTTGAAGCTGTAACTGCTTTAACTGAAAAACAAGTGGGTGGAATTCCTGTAGTATTTGAGTGTATTGATGTTTATCTTCAAACATTATCAACATCAAAATTTGCTAATTACGTTAATGTTATAAAAGAAGGTGCTTCTAATGGTGTATTTGTACCTTATTCATCATATTACAATATTGTTGACCAAAGAATTAATCAAAAAATGTCAGTATGGATCAATGGTGATATGACAAGTAAAGAATTTGTTGATTATATGGCTGAAAGTATGCAATTAGGAATGGAAGGAAGATTATAATGAAAAAAATATTTTTAATTATAATTTTAACTTTTACAATTATTGTTTTAGGTGGATGTAATTCTAATGATGATAGTGATACACCTAAAAATGAGAATGCTTTTTACAATACTGTTGTAGTTGAAAATAAAGAAATTTCAAAAGAAGAATATTATAACAAAACTTTAGCAGGGTTGTTAGGACAAATGGCAGGATTTTTAAGTGGGTATGAATTCGTTTGGACTGCTGGCGGACCACATGTCGGAATGCCAGAAGAATGGTATGAATTTTTAAATGGACCTTATGCAGGGAATTATACTCATTATTGGCCAGGTTCTTATGCTGAAGGTAATAATAAATATGATCGTTTGAAAGTTAATTCAGAAACAGGACGTAATGAAGTTTGGAGTGACGATGATTTTCATATTGATATTTTCAACCAAACTATAATTAAAGAATTTGGTTATACAGCTTATGACGTTAAAGAAGCTTGGAAGAAATATATGGTTTCTGACTGGGGCGGCGGATTTGATGCTATGGCATTAATATCTGGTAGCGAATTATTAGCTCCTTATACAGGAACAATTGAATCAGGAAATCGTTATGGTTGGTGTACTGAAGCATATATTGAAAATGAAACTTTAGGTATGAATGCTGCTGGTATGCCTAATTTAGCAACTAGTTTAGCGGATACTTTTGCTTCTAATGTTGGATATTTTGATTCTGTAATATGGGCAAAGTACTATGCTGCTATGTATGCAATTGCTTATTTTGAGGACGACATTATTAATGTTATGGAAAAAGCTTTGCCTGTTTTACCTAAAGGTTCTTATCCTTATCAAATTTATAATTTAGCAAATGAACTTTATGAAAAATATCCAAATGATTATGTTTCTGCTGCTAAAGAATTGGAAGAAGCAAGAAGAATGCTATATCGTATTGATAACATTCAAACTGATCCAAATGTTAATGGTGGTTTTGCAATTTTATCTTGGTTATATGGTAAAAATAGCTATTTAGATACATGTAAATACGCTTCAATTATGGGCTATGATGGTGATTGTACTGCAGCGACATGTGTTGGTGTTATGGGGATTATTCATGGCTTTAAAGAAGAAAACGAAGAATATGAAGAATTAAATGGAAAAATTTACTATGATGGTGAAGGTGTTTATTATAATGATAGAGATAGTGGATTCCCACCATTCATAATTAGTGATGAATATTTTACTAAAATTAAAATTGATGACATTATCAAATTATATCAAGAAAATTTTGAAACTTTGTTACTTGATCAAGGTGGACAAATAAAAGAAGATAGTTACATTATCCCTACAACAACTGTTTACGAAGATCATTCGTTATTGTTTGAAAATTGTGATGGTGAATTACGTTCGACAACTGGATTTGCAAGTAATAATGGAAACTTAGAATCTATAGTTGAAACTGAAACAGGTTTAACACATACTGGTTATGGTGCTTTTAAATTTATTAATATAAAAAATGGTAAAGTATATCATCAATTTGATAATTTAGTTAAAGGAAGAACTTATCGTGTATCTGCCTATGTTACTACTAGCGATAATACACAAGTGGAGTTTTTTGCCACAGATGATAAAAATTATCAATCAATTTCTTTTGCTAATGTTAAGTCATTAATTAATAAAACTTTTATTTTTAAGGCAACAAGTTCTTCAATGAAAGTAGGTTTTAAATTTTCTGAATCAGCTTTAAGCGGTGCCTATTTAACTTTCGATGATTATTTCATAGAAGAAATACAAAGAACTAATTTAAGTGATATTTCAGAAGATAAATTAAACCTTGTTAGCGGAAACTTTGAAAAACAAATTAATAAACCTAATTCTGTAGAAATTGGACAAGAAGTATTCTTGGAAGTTACATATCGTCATTATGGTCCATCTATTAAAGTTAAGGTTTATCGCAATGGTAAATTATATGGTAGTGTGCTTTTATCCACAACCAGCATAAATGGTGTTAAAGGAAATGATGTTGTACAAATTCCATATGTTTTTGAAAGTGAAAATGATACTATTGAATTAGTATTCGAAAATACTAAACTTTATATTGGAAGCTTTAATATTTATAATCGTAGTCAATATATGTTTAGATAAAATATTTTTATTAATGTAAAGTATGATAAAAAATGAAAGGTTATTTTAATTATGAGTAGAAACTCTAAATATAATGGAATGCCTTTACAAACAATTTCAAAAAAGGTATGGTCATCTATCATTGATGGCCTCCTTTTACTTGTTTTAGGCGTCATTTTAACATTAACTGTTGGTTTTAGTGTTTTAAAATCTAATGATACTTATATAAAAAATAATAAGCAATGCTTTGATAGTATTATAGAAATGTATAAAATTCAATCCGACTCATTACTGCAAAAATTATCAAGTGATAAAAAGACGCAAGTACTTTCTGCGGCTGATTTTTTCGATATTTACATAAATAAGCAAATTAACTTATCTTATTTAAATTTTACTGAAGAATTTAAAACTGCAGGAATAACAATAGATATTGGTGATAATTATTCAAAACTTGAAAATGATGAATTAGCGTATTATTTTGTTAGTTATAAGTTAAATAATAATATTAATCTTTTAATGTATAATAATAAACTGCCACTCGACTTTTTTAAAGAAGATGTATTGTTTAAAAATATAAATAAAGAGTATTATATAGATAAAAAAGATGATTTACCTATCTTAAAGAGCGAAATTGCAATTAGTTTATATAAACATTATAAAGGAATTGAGATTAATAAAGATCTTTATTATGAGTTTTCTGATGCGGTAGTAGCGATTAGGGAATTAGGTTTAAATGATTTGAAAAATTCCGATAAATTTAATACTCATTATATTTTATATACTAATGCATATCAAGTGATGGCCAAATATAATGATATAGTATTATTTATTTCTTATATTATTTCATTTATAATTTTGATTTTAATTCCAAGCCTTTTGCTGAAAGATAATTTATCAATAGGAAAATTATTAACAAGAACTAAGACCATTCATAAGGATGGATTTAGAATGGGATTGTTAAGCGTTGTTGCATTATTAATATTGACGTTTTTAGTTAATGCTTTTATTGTTTCATTTATTTCTTTATTTTCTTTTGGTTTTGAAAATCTTAAATTTGTTCTATTTTCTTTAGGTACAATTGATATTTCATTTTTGCATTTATTGTTATTAAGTTTAATTTTTGTGATTATTAATTTCATAGTAATATTAGTAACAAAAGATAATCGATCACTTATAGATATTTTAACTAATACTAAACAAATGGATATAAAAATATTTATAAAATAGTATAGAAAGCTTTTTAGCTAAGGCTTTTTTTCTATTTTCTACTAAAAGTAGAGTCCTGTTTTTAAGGGGTAGAGTAATATTTTTTAATAGTAGGTTTATATTTGTTCGTTTTGGGAATAGATTATATTTAGGTGATTAGTATGGAATATGAAGTTAGTATAAATATTAAAGAGAAAAAAATGGAAGAAACTCCTCTAACAAAGAAACAATATAAAAAGAAATTAAATGATGTACCTAAAAGAAGTTTGCTAGAAGAAATTGGTAATTCAATAACTCATGGAGTAGGAGCGCTGTTTGCAATAGCGATGTTTATTTTAATGATCATTAAATCAGATACACCATTGAAAATAGTTTCTTCAATTGTTTATGGATGCAGCATGATTATTATGATGACGATGAGCTGTCTATATCACGCATTTGGTTCAAAAAGTAAAGTAAAAAGACTTTTTAGAAGGTTTGATTATAGTTCTATTTATTTATTAATTGGTGGAACTTACGCGCCATTATTATTACTATTGTTAGGTAATGAAACTGGAATTATAATTTTTATTGTACAATGGGTTTTAATTATAACTGGTATAACATTTGTCTCAGTTTTCGGTCCTGGAAGATTGAAGTTGTTACACTTTATGTTATATTTTTGCATAGGTTGGGGCGGAGCACTATTTGTACCTTTATTTAATGGACAAAATAACGGTTTATGCTTTTGGATTGCTTTAGGCGGAATAATATATACTTTAGGTATGATACCATTTTGTATAAAGAAGAGTAATTGTGCTCATTTCATTTGGCATTTTTTTGTTTTATTTGGGTGTGTTGCTCATTTTATCGGAATATATACTTATTTATATTAAGATGTTGAAGTGAGTTTATGGAAGTGATAAAATAATATTGTTATTAGCGTATCTTTTTAGATACGTTTTACTTTGGAGGGAATAAGTGTGAAGGTAATCTTTTTATGTCACGGAAATATTTGTCGTTCACCAATGGCTGAATATATATTTAAACATTTAGTACAAAAAAATAATGTAGCTCAATTATTTGAAATTTCCTCAAGAGCTACAAGTAATGAAGAGTATTTAAATGATATTTATCCACCAGCTAAGACTGTTTTAAGAAAGAATAATATTCCTTTTAATCTTCATCAAGCTAGAAGAATTACTTTAGCTGAATATGATAGTGCTGACTATATTTTAGCGATGGAAGAATATAATTTATCTAATTTAAAAAGAATTGTTGGTGAATTAGATTATAATAAAGTTTTTCTTTTAAGAAATTGGAGTAGTCCAAAATCTGATATTGATGATCCTTGGTATAATGGGAAATTTGATATAGTTTTTGATGAAATTTATGAAGGTTGTTTTGATTTTTTAAATTTTGTTTTAAATCGATAAATATGAATAAAAAAATGGCACTTTTTTAGGTGCCATTTCTCTTTGTAAACTTTTTTTAAAAAATTATTTGTATTTTCTTTAGATTATAAGTTGTTACTTTCTAATATTAGCATTTTATTCTTCAATTTTTTTAGTAATCAGAATTGAATTGATTACATTTCTAGAATCATTTAAAACGTAAGTTCCGTAATCACTGCTTCTAACAGTTACTTCAAAGTCATTAGTTTTAAAGTTTCTAGTAATTAATTGAGTTGAACCTCCACCATCAAAATTAGCTCCATTATAAACTCCATAATAACGCATGAATTCTGTCAATTCTGTTAAGTTAAGACCATAAGTATCATTTGCTGAAGAACTAGTCTTACCATATATTAAGCTTTCTACAGAAAAAATTACGACATTACCATTTGGCATAATACCAATTGAAGTTCTAGGAACGTTAGTATTTTTTGCTCCATTCATATATTCTTTTGAAACACTATCAGGAATTTCACCGTCGATTACTAAAGCGTGTCTACAACCGATGATAGTGTCATAATAGCGCCAAGTATCATCAGGTGAAGTGATATAATACGTTAAGATGTCACCTTCTTGAAAATCAGTAATATTTAAGTTTTGAGGTACGATTACATAATATTCTTCGTCTGTGACTTGATAATTTGTATAAGCAGAAGCTTGTTCGATAGAAATGATTTCTCCATGAATTCTTGTTGAATCATAATCATGTCGTTTTAATTTTAATACTGAATAGTTTTCATAGGCTGTTGCCTGCATTGAATAGTCGTATACAATATTTATGTTTTGCTTTTCATTAAATTTATTAATAACTATTTGATCAGTGACTACAAAAGAAGTTTCGCCTCTTGTTATTTCTAATTTATAAGAAAGTTTGGCTTTTACAGTATCTTTTACTGAAGCATTTTTTATTATTGGAGCGATTTGTGCTGTGTTGCCACTTATACCAAATAACATTGGCATACTTGCTGGTAGGTCTGATTGAGTTTTTGTATAATCATAAACACCATTATCATTATGTCCATCTTTTATAATTTGTGAATCTTTAACAAATGCATTAACCGGTTTATTGTTGCCAAAGTAGTCAGCATTTGTCGCAGCTACAACTATTCGATTTGGATTATATAGTTCATAATATAACGCATGATTATAAATTTTTGATAATGTTAGTGAATTGACTTGATTTTCATATGTACCTGCGGCTATAGAAGCTAAATTTAAATCAACTTCTGTAGTTACAACACTAGATATAGCATTATCATTTTTAGTAAAAAACCACGTTGTCTGAGTTACACCTTCGCATAATTCTATTTTGTTTTTACTGATTGAATTAACATCGAATGTAGTTGGTGAAAAGTCTTCTAATTCAGGGTATATTATTTTTTCAGCTTGCGGATGATTTCGACAAACAAGGCATGTTGGTTCTGTAATAGTAGATTCTAGTGAAGTATTTGTCTCAGAATCAGATTTATTGGAAGATGTGGGTTCACAACCAGTTAAAAAAATGATGGTTAATAACAACATTAAAAATAATTTTTTCATATAATTTACCTCTTATTATTTAATATAATGATTTAATGTTTTGATTAATAATTTGATAATATAATAAAATTTTAACATAATAATTTATGATTTTGAAGGCTATTTTTTTTAAAAAATATTTTTAATTTTTGTTTTTTTTATTTTTTAAGTTGAAAACGTTTTACAAAAAAGTTATAATTGTTGTGTCAAAAAAATATTTAAAAGGAGAAAAAATATGAAAAAGAATAAATATTTGATTTGGTTTTTTTTGATTGCAGTTATTTTTAGTTTGACTGCTTGTCAAAATGAAAGTTTCAAAGTTAATTTTGACACAAATGATGGGTCAATTATTGAATCTATTGAAGTGACAAAAGATGGAACAATTACAGTTCCTGCAGATCCTACTAAGGATGGTTACGTCTTCAAGGGATGGTATTTGGATGCTGATTGTACTGAAGAAGTTAAATTAGATTCTTATAAAGTTCAAGGTAATATAACACTTTATGCTAAATGGGAAGCTTTAACATATACTGTTACATTTAATTTAAATGGTGGCAGTGGTACTGCAGACCCTCAAACTGTTAAACATGGAGAAAAAGTTACATTACCAACAGGATTAACTAAAGAAGGTTGTAAATTTAAAGCTTGGTATAAAGACTCTACATTAACAATCCCATTTGTTTCTACATCTGGTGTTACTAGTGATTTAACACTTTATGCTAAATGGGAATCTTTATTAACTTTCAGTGGAACTAATTCTGGTAATGCAACTTATAATCCTGCTGATGGAACTTATACATTCACTACTACATTAGGTTTATACGGTAGATTTAACGTTGCTTACAATGGTGCGTTATTAAGTGCTGATCCTGAAGGCGATTTAATTATTACTGGTGCATTTAATACTGAAAATAATGCTACTTGGGATGAAAAATTATATTGTGACGTACCTGATAGTGCTGAAGCAGGTACTCCAGTTGACTATACTACATTTATTTGTAGTAGTAGTAGAAGCATAACTTACACAGTTACTTATGATCCTTCAGCAAATTCTTTACATATTGATGCTG
>CAZSIA010000009.1:0-13270 GCA_964606905.1 uncultured Anaeroplasmataceae bacterium
CCATTCCAGTTAAATCGTGGATTAGCATATAAATGTCCAGTTGCAGGAACATAATTATCTTTATGTCCGCTTAATCCACATAAAGAACAATTGTAAACTGTATAACCTTCTTCTGTACAAGTAGGTTTTACTACTTCAGCAACTACAAATGAATGTTCTTGAATTGTGTGAGTATATTCTACTTCAACTAATTCATAATATTTTTGATAGCCGAATACATAAACATTATATGTATCTTTTTCGACTAGTTTTGTACTATTAACTTCTAAATTATTTATATTAATACTATTTAATAATGTTTCTACTTTATAACATAATAAATCATAATCTGAATCATTAATTGAAGCTTTAAGACTTTCTAATTTTGAAAGTAATAATGCTTTCACTTCTGATACACTACCAGTTAAAGTTGCATTTAACCAAGCATCTGAAACAAACACTTTAACATTGTTATTACTATCAACAGTAACTGTAACATTATTATATCCTTCAGTTAAGATTGCATCTTTAAAATGTTCTTCACCTGTATAACAATCAACTGCATCGCTATCATCAACTTCTGCTGCCTTCTTAACGATTGTTAAGTTAATAACTTTATATCCAAAGTATTGTGCTGCATCTCCATCTTTTTCAGCATAAACTGCTACAGCATAATATTTTCCTGGAAGAGTAGGAGCTGTCATTGAAGCATTTCCTGCTTCATCTAAATAAACAACTTCTAATGTTCCATTTTTAGCTAAATTGCCATCAGAATACTTAGCGACTACTTTTAAATCTTTACTTGTTCCATCATATTCTAATTCTAAATCATTTAATTCTTCACCATTTAAAGTGAAATATACATCTTTAGTAGTGATTGTATATGCTTTTGATGCATAACCATAATCTAATTGTCTTAGGCCGTTAGAACCGTTATAGTACATTGCATTTACTACATAAACACCTGGATTTGTTGGTGCTGTTGTAGAAATATACATTTCACCATTTACTTGGTAACCAGTATAAAAGTATCTCATGTTACCAGTAAGTTCATTTCCATTAGCGTCATATGCACTTGCAGTTAAACTGATTGGGCTTCCTGTATATTCATATACGCTTAATTCTTTTGTATCAAAGTAAACATCTACTGAACGTTCAGCAATTTCAGGATATAATCTTAAGATTGCTGATTCAACAATTCCTAATGAATCAATTCCCAAATGACTATCAACAAAGTCGAAAGCATTATTAATTAATTCATGATTATTTATAAATTCTTGAATGTGATCAAATAATGATGTGATTGAATCTTCATCAAACATTCCTAATAATCCACATAAATTAAAGTCAAATTTTTCAATTAAACCTAAAACTTTTAAGATTTCAGATAATCTACTTAAAATATCACCTTTATCTAAGTCAGGTAAATCAGGTAAGTCAATATCTTTTCTTTCACCAATTAATAGTATATTCATTCCAAGACCCATATGAGTTGCTGCATGTGAGTCTGTTGCATCAGTAAATTTTGCAACTACTACATAAGCACCTGGATTTGTTGGAGCTTCATAACTTACATATTTTGTACCATTTAGCTCAAGACCTACATATAAGTATGTTAATGAACCACTTAATAAGTTACCGTCAGTATCATAAGCATCTGCGTTCAATGTTATTTGACTACCAGTGTATTCACGAATTTGAATTCCTGGAACATCATTATTTTCAAATTCAACATTTGCAACATCAGCTGAAATAACTACAACACCAGCATTGAATGTCTTTTCATAGCTTAAATCTGTTACAATTGCACCTACAAAATAAGTACCATAATTTTTTGGTGTGATATCATATTCGCCTTCAGTAACAATATGAATCTTAATATTGGCTAAATCAGAAAGAGTATCTGATTTATCTACAATTTCATTTAATCTTTCATTTTCAAAGTTAATTCCCTTGATATTAGCTAACTCACATAAAGCTTCTACATAAGCATAGAATTCATCAACTGTTAATCCATCACCATCTGGATCATATTCTTCAGTGATTTCACGTAAACGTTTATCAATTTCACCTTGAACCATCGCGTTCGGATTTGACAACACATTAGTGAAATCTACATAAGCACTAATTGTCCTATCTAAAACATCTAAACCAGCGACAAAGTAAACATGGTCAACATCATTAGGTCTAACAGTGTTTGAAATAACATTAACAATTGTATCTTTTGTTAATCCACCGTTAAGAACAGTTTCGTATTTAACCAAATTACTATTAACATCTACTGTTGCAGATGCTTTAGTAATTTCAAGAGTAAAATTAGTTGATGAAGAAAAACACAATTCTTTTATACCATGGAAAGTCACTGTAACATCATATGTACCAACTTCAAGTGTAGATAAATCAGTAATTGTTGTACCTGTAATTTTATCTTCAGCACTAAACTCGAACATTGTTTCAGGATTCAACCCTTGAATTGGGTATCCTTGATTTGTACCGATTACACCTGCATGTCCTCTCACAAGTAATTTATAAATATCGGCATTACTTGTAAAACTACCGAATTCAACTGACAAACTTGACTTAAGATCTAAAACCGTTTCAGTTCTTATATCAGGTTCAGTCATTTTTTCATAATTGATTTTCACAACAGTGTCTTCACCAGTTGCTTTAAATACTTTTTTAGAAGCATATTCACCATTGATTGTTACATAATAGTCAGGCTTTTCAGGAGCAATAACAGTATATGACATACCAGTAACAATTCGGTATCTGCCGTCTTTTTCTTCAACTTCAAGCGCAAATTGACTATCGAATGTAACTTCAGAAGCAACATCCTCTAAACCAGTCACTTCTAAGTCGACATAGTTATATACACCGACAATCAAAACACCAACCTCAAGCGATGTTTGATCAATTACAGCTTGTCCGCCAACAACTTTAGTTTTAGCAACTACATATGAATATGCACCTGTTTTAAAAGTAAATTTGTCAGTATCAACCAAATTAACCATTCGATTAAGATCAGGCTCTACATCCGTTGATAATGTCGGTTTAGAATCGATTAAAACTAAGTATAAAGACCCTGCTGAATCTTTAAAGTTTTCACCAAGTTCTACACCTGTTTTCTCTAAATATTCTTTTCTAATTTCATCCAGAGCAATTTCTTTATTGGCCGTTTCACTGTAATGTAATGGCAAGGTAGTTTGCATTATATTATCTGGGTTATCAATAAACTCATCTAAACTTAGTGCGCTAGTTGCAGTTTGAGGACTAACTAAAAGAAGCGCAAATGTTAGCACTAAGGCCATGATAATCACTCTCATAATTTTACTAATCTTCATATATATCATTCCTTTCAGAAATTTTAAATATCTATTTTTATTGTTATTTATTATATAAATAAGAATATTAGTTCAACTAATTTTATCACATATTTTCCAATTTTCAACAAAAAACACAAAAAAAATGCCATTTATCAACATTTTTTATTAAAAAAAATGATATTTATATAGTTTTTTACAAAATAAAATTTATTTTTAAAAAAAATACCCATCAAATAACTTGATGGATAAATTTCATTAAAATTATTCAGTTACAACTTCTTTTTTGCTGAATTTTTCAGTTAATTTAATACCAATAAAACGAATTAAACTACACATTCCAAACATAACAGAAATCATAATAAATGGTGCAAAATAAATATCAATTTCATCTGGAATAATATATAATGCATCATGTTTTACAAAGAACCAGTTAAAGTCATGATCATACACCTTAATAAGTTCAGTACAACCTTCAACACATCCACATTCTTCAGTAATAGTTCCACTATAAAAGGCATTACCAATCATTGCCCAAAGAACTAAACAAATGATAACAATTAAATCTTTTTTAAGGTTCTTAAAACTTAAATCCAAGTCATTAAACGCTATTGCAAAAACACCTTGAGCAATCATTAATCCATGGTATAAAACTGTTTGTAAAATTCGATAGCTATAACCATCAGCTTCTGAAACACCAACAGGATATACTAAATACATTAACGCACCAATCAAACCCAAAAGAGTAAAAGTCGTTTTAAACTTATTTAAAAATTTAGTATTTCTACTTAAAAAACACATAACACTCATCAAAGTACAAACATGAAAAGGTAACTTATCAACATCTATTTCACCAATTGCAAATGGCATCAAGAAAAAGTCAGCTATATATAGGCAAAGAGCCGAAATCACAGTTATATTAATTAATTTATTTTTTGTTTCTTGATTTTTATTTCTGAATAGATAAATAATTAAAGCAATCACAAAACTTATTAGCAATAAATAAATAATATGACACAATCCTAACGCTTTAAAAGTAAAGTTACCTGTATCCTTATCAGATAACAAATTATTCAAAAATTCATACATATTATTTCTTCCTTTCTAAAATAAATTTTGTTAGCCATCGTTCATGTTTTGGCAAAGTTATAGATTCGTAAATATTAAGTCCCACGAATGAAAGTACAACACCTAAAATTCCAATTGTAAAGAAATTGAAAAATGGTAAAGAGGCCAAAGGCGGTTCTAACATAAACATTGCATTTACACTTGGTATTTCAAAAATATAGAACAATAAATTAACGATAAATCCAATACTAGCAAACAAAACAAGTCCCCAGAAAATACTTTTCGTAGTTCTATATACTTCTATTTTTACATATCTAAAAACACCTAAATACACCGTTCCAAAAATCATTACAGAATGACTAATCAATCCTTTGAAAATATCATAGTCTAATAGATTCGGATTATCAAAGAAATTAAAATTAAATAATACTCCAATTAAGCCACAAAATGTTCCACCAATAAAAGTGAACTCTGATAAAGTTTTATAAAGATTTGATTCTTTATTTTTCATGAATGCTACAATCAATAATAACCACATGATAATATTACATGGATAAACTGGTAAAATCATGTTATTTTCAATCATAGCTTCACCACCATTAGTAAAGAAATCAACATATAAACTACTATAATGAATCGCAACCACCGCAATTGATACAGATTTAAGGACAATATCCTTTGTGCTTTCCTTTCTAATCACCTTTTTGCACAATATCAATAACAGCGCAATTAAAACAAATGTTATTAAATTGTAAAGTAATAAAATTTCTATTGATCTCACAATTTGTATTATACTAGTTTTCGACTATAAATGTCAATTAATTTATATAAATGTAAACATGTAAAGGTGTTATATAAATGTAAACATGTAAAGGATTTTGGAAAAAGCAAAAACAAAAAAAGGAATATATTACCAAAAACGGGTAAATCTACTCCTTTTTTAAATTCTTATATTATTTCTTTTTTTAATAGTTCTACGTGTAAATTGTGTGTCTTATCCCAGGTTAATGGTGTGATAGAAATGTAATTTGCCATATGCGCTGAGTAATCTATCGTTAAATCGTCTTTATTATAATCTAAGTTATATTTTGCTGGTCTAAATCCATCGTTATATTCAATCATCGAAATGTCATCAACAAAGTAACCAACACGCGTGATTTTATATCCTTTAACATGTAAAGGCTCTTTTGGAAAATTAACATTTAAACAGTACATTTGACCATCGAATAATTTTTCAATTAAAAAACATTTTTCAAGCACATCATCAAGTAAAAATTCAAACTCACTAACTCTACCTCTAGGCGCACTTAATGCGATACTACTTATCCCATGTAAATTAGCATCGCATGCTGCCCCAACAGTACCAGAATAAAGGGTATCTATTCCGATATTAAATCCATTATTAATTCCACTTACAACTAAATCAAATTCTTCAAGTCCTGTAGCCAGTCTCACACAGTCAGCTGGTTTTCCAAATACTTTATAACACTTATAGCTTAAGCCTAAAACTTCTTCTCTTTTAATAGTTGTAAAACAAGTTATTGCTTGAGATTGAGCTGATTGTCCTTCTGCAGGAGCGTAAACAGTAACTTCACCAAATTTAAGTAAATGATTAGCTAAAATTTTAATTCCTAAAGAATCATAGCCATCATCATTAACAACTAAAATTCTTCTTTTATTCATTAGTAATACCAGCTACAATTTTCGCACAACGAGGACATAATTCGTCATTATCAATATGTGGAACAATCATCCAACAACGGCTGCATAATGCACCTTCTGCAGCTTTTACATCAACCTTAAATTCACTTCCATCAACAAATTCAATTTGTGAAACAATTAAAATTTGTGCAGCACTTTGAAGTAGTGGTGTAAATACTACTTTCGCCTTAGAATCTAAAGTAATAGTAAGTTTGGCATTAAAGCTCTTGCCAATAACTTTAGCACTTCTTGCTTCTTCTAATGCCTTTAATACAACATCACGATATTTCATAAATTCATCAAAATTTTTAACTAATTCGCTATCATTATATGAAACATATTCTGGCATATTAGTTAAATAAACATCATTAGCCTCTTTATAAGGTAAAGCGTCATGCGCTTCACTCATTGTATGAGGTAAGATAGGTGTTAATAATTTAATTAAAGCCAATAAAATTTGATAGAACACAGTTTGAACACTTAATCGTTTTACTGATTTAGGATCTTCAATATATAAAATATCTTTAGTAAAGTCTAAATAAAATGAAGATAATGTATTTGAAACATAGGCTAAAACATTACGATAAACTTCACCAAAATCAAATGAATCATAATTTTCTTTAATTTGTTTAATGAAATCATTTAATTTGATTAACATATATTTATCAACATCTGTTAGTTTTTCATAAGGTAAAGCATCATTTGGATTAAAATCACTAACATTAGTTAATAAGAATTTAAGAGTATTACGAATCTTACGATAACTTTCTGAAACTTGTTTTAAGATATCTTTTGATAAAGGCATATCAGCACGATACTCAATACTAGCTACCCATAAACGTAAGATATCCGCACCACTTTCATTACATACTTTAATTGGATCAACAGTATTACCAAGTGATTTACTCATCTTTCTTCCCATACCATCTAGAGTAAAGCCATGAGATACTACTGTTTTATATGGAGCAACACCACTTGTTGCGACACCTGTAATAAGAGATGAGTTAAACCAACCACGATATTGGTCAGACCCTTCTAAATATAAATCAGCTGGATATGATAACCCTCTTCTATTTAATAGCATATAGCTTGAACCAGAATCGAACCAAACATCCATAATATCTGTTTCTTTTCTAAAAATTCCATTAGGACTACCAGGATGAGTAAATCCTGCTGGAAGTAAATCCTTAGCGTCTAATTTAAACCAAATATTAGAACCATGTTCTTTAAATAAATTAGCAACATGTGCTAATACTTCTTGATCTAAAATTTCAGTATCGTCTTCAGCATAAAATACTGGAATTGGAACTCCCCAAGCTCTTTGTCGAGAAATACACCAATCATGTCGGTCTTTAATCATATTAGCAATACGAACTTCTCCCCATTTAGGATTCCACTGTACACTACTAATTGCTTTTAACAATTCATCTTTAATTGGGTCAATTGATGCAAACCATTGTGGTGTAGCTCTAAAGATAACTGGTTTTTTTGTTCTCCAATCATGTGGATAACTATGGACAATTTTAATTTGTTTTAATAAATGACCACAAGTTTCCATATCTTTAATTACTTCTTCATTACATACTGCATAAAACATTCCTTCATAACGACCACTAGCGGCCATCATATACCCTTTTGAGTCAACAGGACATAATACTTCAAGTCCATAAGCTTTACCAACTAAGAAGTCATCTTCACCATGTCCTGGTGCGATATGAACTAATCCAGATCCATCTGAAGTTGAAACATAATCACCTAAAATACATGGGCTAACACGGTCATAAAGAGGATGAGTATATTTTAATCCTTCTAACTCTCGTCCTTTATAATATGCTAAAACCTTAACTTCACCTAATTCCAATAAATCAGTTAATTTTTCAGTAAGTTCAGCACCAAATACTAATTTACCTTTAGCAGTTTCAGCTAAAACATAATCAATTTCTGGTCCAGCACAAACCGCAAGGTTAGCTGGAAGTGTCCAAGGAGTAGTAGTCCAAACAACAAAGCACGCACCATTAAACTCATTATCAGCTAAAATTGGTAAAGTAAAATAAATTGAAGTATCTTCTTTATCATGATATTCAATTTCAGCTTCAGCTAATGCACTTTCACTAGACGGTGACCAATAAACAGGTTTTAATCCTTTATAAATTAAACCTCTTTCTGCCATCTTAGCAAAAACTTTAATTTGATCAGCTTCAAAATCATGTTGTAAGGTAATATAAGGATTTTCATAATCAGCTAAAACACCTAAACGCTTAAACCCTAGCATTTGTCTAGCAACTTGTTTATATGCATATTCTTCACATAACTCTCTAAATTCTGCAGTTGATTTTTCTTTACGATTTACTCCAGCTTTTTGTAAGGCATTTTCAATTGGTAAACCATGTGTATCCCAACCTGGAATAAATACTGATTTATAACCATTCATATTTTTATAACGAACAACAAAATCTTTTAAAATTTTATTTAATGCATGACCTAAATGAATATCACCATTTGCGTATGGTGGGCCATCATGAAGTGTATATAAAGGTAACCCTTCATTTAATCTAATTCTTTCGTTATATAAATCTAATTCTTCCCATTTCTTTTGAAATAAAGGTTCTTTATTATTTAAATTACCTCGCATTTCAAACGTTGTGCTACCCATAAACAGGGTATTCTTATAATCTTTCATTTTTATTTTGCCTCCTTTAAAATAAAAAAAATCGCCCTTAATATCTAAGGACGAATAAAATCGCGGTACCACCTTAGTTCTAGAATAATCTAGCCCTTAATTATCTGTAACGTAGATTTACGGGTAGGTCTACTATAATTTCTTCTACCTATCAAAAAGCTGATTTTAATTAAGTATTCTTCCTAGACTCACACCAAACTCTAGTTCGCTTAAAGTTAACTCAATTAACATGTTCTTTTTATCGATATATTTTAATTTTCATCACAATCCTACCACTTTTTGAAGTAGAACTGTCATCTATAATTTTAATTCGGCCTTTATGAGCCACGCTTATTATATCACAAGGCTTTAAGTTTTGAAAAGCCTTAACTGTAACTTTTTGATTAACTTTTACCATTTCGCGCTTAATTAACAATAAACTTTCTTCTCTACTAATGTTAAAGCCCATCGCAATAACCGCATCAAGACGCACACTAGCTAAAAAAATAGTTTTCTCTATTCCATTATCATCTAATTTTACTTCATCAAAATACTCACTAATTATGACTTCTTGATTATGAATTGATATTAAGTTATCAATAATAAAACTAACCAAATTACTACTAACAGCTACAAACGCACAATCACTTAGCACTTTAATATCACCAATCCGATCACGTTTAAGCCCTAAATGAATTAATGAACCTAATATATTTCGGTGAGAAAGCGATAAATATTTAGGATTAAAAATTATTTTAATTATACTTATACCTTTATCTACATCTGTATTATCTATATTAATAATAGCCTTTTTATATTCAGCTCCAATAATTCCACCATCAAAAGATAAAGATAATGAAGGATATTTTTTTGCTTCTAGAATAAATAGGTCTTGTTCTTCAGTTGATAAAAAATTTGAAACATAAGGTTTTTCTTTTTCATAAACTTCTTTAAAAATACTAGAAACAATATTTGTAAAATAATTCATTAGTTATTAATAAATTTAATCCATTCATCTAGTGAACCATCTAAAAAATCTTCTGCAAGGGCAAACATATAAATTTTTTCATCAATCTTAATAGTTTTTCCATGCAAAGCATAAACAGCTCCTGCTAAAAACGCTAAAACCTTATTTGCAGTTGGAACATCAACACGTTCAAAGTTTAAAACTAATGGTTCATGTTTAGTTAATTTATCAACATAAAATAAAGTTTTCTGATCATCGCCAGTAATTTCATCAAAGAAAATACGTTCACTTGCTTTCAAAACAGGTTCTTCATTTATTTGTGATTGTACTTTTTCATATTCATTTTCTACTGGTTTTTTTCTAAAAAATGCCATAAAGTCACCTCATTTACGAGAATAATAATCTGCCTAATCTGATGAAAGTAGCACCACACTTAAGCGCAATTAGATAGTCATCACTCATCCCCATTGAAAGATGAGTGATACTATTAAAACCTAATTCGTTTAATTTATTTTTTAAGTTTGCAAGTAAGTTAAAAACTTCTTCCTTTTCTAAATCAGTCATATCACTTTCAGTCATACTCATTAGACCGATAACATTAATTTTTTTATATTTTTTTATTTCTTCTAAAGTATTAACAACTTCACTTGGTAAAATACCTGTTTTTGTATTACTATTAGTTAAATTAATTTCTAAAAAACAGTCCAAAACATCAGTTCGATATTTATCAATAACACTCGCAAGTTTAACACTATTAAGTGAATGAAGGTAATCGATTTTATTAATCATCTTTTTTACCTTATTTGTTTGCAGGGTTCCGATAAAATGCCAAACAATTTGTCTTTCATTAGATAATTCTTCATATTTTTTTAAAAAACTATCTACTCTATTTTCCCCAAAATTATTAATACCATTAGCTAGTAATTCTAACATTCGATTACTATCTACATATTTAGTAGCGGCAACAATTGTCGCACTACCACAACTAAGAATTATATCTTTTAAATTAGACATTACCTTCAACTACATCTTTACTTAAAAGATTAAGAATTTGAGCTTGTTCACCATTACGTAATGTAACAATTGTTGTTTCAGTATATGGAGCAAGGTCTTTTAATCTACTTGATGGACAAGCCAATAAAATTTGAATTGGCATTGAATTGATGAATTGCATCATACTTCTCATACGACGACCGTCCATCTTATCGAATACTTCGTCAAATAAAATTAAGCCAATTGAATCATTATTAGCTTTATTATTACGTGTATAAATACGTACAAAAGAAGCAATAATTGCCACATAGAATGGAACTTGGGTTTCCCCACCTGATTTTTCCTTAAATACTAAAGAATAGAATGTATCGCTACCATTTACATTATTATGAATCTTAATATCATAATCCATATAAGTACGGTAATCAGTAAAACGATTTAATGCACCATTACTATTAAGTTCATCTTGAGCTAAAGCACTAAATAATTCTTCAAGTTGTTCATTATATTTCATTTCAAAGTCTAATGCTAATAAACCAGATTCACTAGATGAGAAATCACTAGTTACCATATCATAGAAAATTGAGAATTCCTTACTCTTAGGGAATACAAATTCATAAGAGTCTTCACCGAAACGAATCGAACGAAGTGTTTCATTAATTTTCTTAATTTCATCTTCAGCACTCATAATGTAGTTACGTAATTTAGATAAGAAGTCTTCACGGAATAATAATTCTGCATCTTCTCTAGCACTACGAACTTTTTGTTCATAAGTAATGATTTCAGATTTTTCTAATTTATTTAATTCTTTCAAGAAAGCGCCCATTTCACTAACACCCACACCATAAATAGTGTTGTATTTAGTGTTATATTGATATTGAAGATGAGCTAAGCGATTACCTAAGTTACGCATATTATCTTCTTGAACAGCAACTAAATGAGCATATTCTGATTGGTGACGTTTAACATCTTTACTCTTTGCTAATGCTTCTTCAATTGCTTTTGTAGCTTCTCTTTCAATACTTAAGTTAGCTAATTTAATTTCAGCTAAATCTGTATCGATAGCCACTAATCTAGCATTAAGTTCACCAATAGTTGTATCAATTTGTTCAATTTGTGCCTTGAAAGTACCACCTAATTCTAATAATTTAGACTTAGATTCATTATAACGTTTAATAGTCGCTAATACTTTTTCATAATCTTGTTGTAATTCATTGCCACTTAAACGATCAGCACGTTTCTTTTGTTCTAACAAATCATTTAAAATATCTTTTTGTTCTCTTACTCTAGCAGAAATATTAATATCTTTAATAATTCCTTTTAAGTCTAAACTATTATAAGCATTTATTAATTCAACTAAATGTTCAATTTCTTTATTAACTGCAATATATTCATTTTTCTTATTAATTGCATGTTGAGTATATTGTTGTAGTTGTTTTTCAGTCGCATCTTTACCAATAAATGGTTTTTCAACACCGTTATAATTTAAGGCACTAACAACATAACCTTGATATAACATACCTTCATTAGTAATAGCGGCAGAATAATTTTCAAGTTCAGTTACATCTTCACACATAATTACATTACCTACAATATAGTTAATATAACGTTTTGCATCAACGTTTTCACTTGTAATAATTGAGGCAAGTGAACGTGGTTGATGTGTTGTGTATGAAGAAATTTTCTTTGTATTTACTAAACCAACACCATGGATATTACGATGCGATTTGACACGGTTATAAATTTGTAAAGCGGCATCATAATAACGTGGTTCAATAATTAAATTAAAACGACGTCTATTTAAATAAACTTCAATTGTATCGGCCCAACGACTATCTGTAATTTCTAATAATTCAGCTAAAATATATACGCTTACATCATAACCATACATTTGTTTTAAGCCAGCTTCTAGTTCACTCTTTAACGCCATTACCATTGGGTTGTATCGCAAAGTTCTATTTTCTAAGCCACGTAATGTTTGACTAATCTCATTAATTTCCTTTAATAACTCTTGTTTTTCGCGTTCAAAGCCATTTTTACTAGCGACTAATTTATCTAATTCAGCACCTAATAAATTATCGATATCAATCAAAGTTAATTTTGTTTGATCAACTAAATCAACATGAACATTATTTAAAGAAACATTCGCTAAGCGTTTCAATGCATCACTGTCGAATAATTTTCGCATTGTTCTAACTACGTCTTTAACATAACTAGCTCTAGTTAAATATTCTTTTTCAAGTGATGATAATTCTTCAATTGCAGCACGTGTTTTAATGATTTGTTTATCAACATATTCATTTTGAACAAACTCTTCATTACTAGATAAAAGACGATATAATTCTTTACTTCTTTCATCTAATGCTTCAATTTCTGATTCGATACGTTTAATTTCTAAAGCTTTTGCTTCTTTGGCTTCATTTACTTGAACTTTCTTAACTTTTAATTCATCCACTTCAAGTTTAATTGCTTTTTCTTCAAATAATTGAAGAATATAAGAATAAAAATTTTTAGTTTCTTCATTAGCTTTAATATCTTTATAAATACCTTCAATTTCATGAAGATCAGTTATTTTTTGCTTAA
>CAZSIA010000009.1:13280-19592 GCA_964606905.1 uncultured Anaeroplasmataceae bacterium
CAATCCCGTTTATATGATAGCCCACAAATAAGCTTTTGCTTAATAATTCTCAATGTGTTTTCTAATTCTTTATAAGAACGAATTGAATCCTTAATGTTTTCTACATCGATTTGCTTTTCTTCAAGTAAATGCTCATAAATAAACTCTTTAACGTCAGCGATTGGTTTAAATGCTAAAGCTTTATGAATTAATCTAAAGAAATCATCATTTAAATTACCAAAAGTAATTCTAAAAGCTCTTTTTGCTTCTTTTTTAGTTAAGAATACTTCCATTTGTTGGTTGTGTTTTTTAAAGTCAGTTGTTGATAAAATAATTCCATCATCTGAAACGAAGAAACTATCAGATAATCTTTCAAATGTTTGGTAGAACAAATATTTTGCAGGAAGTAGATCACCAAACGCATCAATTACTGTACCTACAGTAAAATAAGTATCTCTTACTGTATCATAAAATTCTAATGCAACATGACCAGTAATATCTCCTTCACGTAAATATTCACGGTCAGTTCTACTAACTTTACATTTTACATAACCCTTTAAATCACGTTTACCATTTTCGTTTGCGGCAACGTTAAATTGCGTATCACCTGCAGTAACAACAAAAGTAATTGCGTCAAGGATTGTTGATTTACCAGTTGCATTTTGCCCTGTTAATAAAATATTATTGTTTACTTCGATAGTTTCGTTTGAAAAATAGTGCCAATTTATTAAACGAATCTTTGTTAACTTCTTCATTATTCGGCACCTCCATCAGCAGTAAGTTTCATAATAGTATTATAAATTGCATCAATTTGTTCAGTTTTCAATGCTTCTAAAATAGTGGGAAAAACAATAATTTGTGTATTTGAATTATTCAAATCACCCATTGGTTCAATTAAATTATAACGACGATATAAACGTAACATCGCAACTAAATCTGTTTTGTTAATTTTACGTTTAATTTCTAACATATCATATTTAGCATGTAATTCATTAATTGAGATAACAATATTTGTATTAATTGATGTTTCTTTTAATTTTTCATGATATAAAAGACGAATAATTAATAAAATTATTGATTCATCACGTTTTAATTTAAGAATAGTTTGAGAATTAGTATTTTCTAAAGTGATTGTTCCTAAATCACGATTTAATACTAATTGCATATTCATCATCTTAAAATATTCTTCAAATAAATCTTTATAACTTACTACAAAGTAATAAGCTTCTTTGTTGTCACGTTTATCACGTGCTAAATAAGTGTTAGCTAATAATTTGTTACAAATATCAGCAAAAGTATTTTTTTGTGTATTTGTAAATGTATCATAAAGTTCAAACATCTATGCTTCCTCCCTTACTATTAAAAAGTCATTAAATTTAAATCTTTCATTTTCTACTAAATGATCTAACTTAGTAACTGTATATTTAACTTCATCATTTGAATTTGTATAAATCAATGAATAAATTACCATTAAAATATCTTCAATACCACTATCTGGATTAATCATTGATGAAGCTTGTAAAGTATTATTAATCATTCTTTCATTAACAACTTTTAATACTTTATCTTCTGTATAAATAGTTTCATGTTCTTTGAAGAATTCACTCGCAACACCTAGGATATCATTATGTGAATCTACTAATTTTTGTGGAAGTGGTTTTGCATATGAACCACGTGGTGTATAAAGTGAAGCTTCATTAACACTCTTATGACTACGTAACTTGAAGATAGGTTGTACCATATTAATTGCGCTGTCAACCTTACCTTTTTTATGCATATTTGAAATATGTTTTAATATTAGGTTAATTTTACCTGGAATGTTATTGTCATCTTTAAGTAAAAATTCAATTTTACCAATTGTTGAATTGATATAAGTTTTATTCTTAGCATCGATTTCAGTAATCATTTCATCTAAAGAGTTGAAAATATCAATGATTTCAGTAATATCTTTACTAGCTCTACGATATGCATCATCATAGTTGGCATAACGAGCACGATAAGCAATCGCAATTTGTTCCATAATCATCGGATCAGATAAAAACGAATCTAGTTTATTTACGATTTCTAAACGATATTTATTTACATTATCACTTGTTTTAAGACGATGATAAGCTTTATCAACAAGTTCAACTTTATAATCGATTAAACTTTCCATTAAATCCTTAATTTCAGATCGATCAACAATTGATTTAATATAATCTTTCAAACGAGAATCTAATTTACGTAACTCGCGAATAAATAATTTTGTATTACGATAAACTTGTTCCATTAAAACACCATATTCAATATTCATAGGATTTGTAAGCAATGAATAAATCGTATAAATATATCCACGATATTCTTTTTGACTACCATCAACATAATCGTCAACTTGAGGTTCGATTTGCAATAATGCTTCAATAATTGTAATGGCGTAGTCTCTAAAGTTTAATACTTCCATATAGTCATTAGTTACGTCAATATCAATCCATCCACATTCTTCCATACGACGTAAAATGAAATTGGCTTTATCTCTACTTGAAGGCTTGTCCTCGCCCTCTTCTACTTCCATGTCTACGATTTCTTCCATCTCTTTATCTAAATAATCAGTTAAAACTTCAACAACGATCTTTTTATCTATACCAAGTATTGAACCTTGCTCATAAATCTTAAAAGCTTCAACAATACATCCAGCATAAACCGCTTTGTTTTTACTGCTTAAAAGCGAGAAGAAATTATCTGGTATTATTCTAAATATTTCCACAAACATTTCTCCTTTTACTATAATATCGGTAATATTTTACCATTTTTCGACAATATATACAATATTTAAAATTTATAAATAAATTTTACTATCTATTTTGTTACGTTAAATTTAAATAAGGTAACATCTCCATCTTTAAATAAATAATCTTTTCCTTCTTGGCGAACATGACCAAGTGCCTTAGCATTAGCTAATGATCCATCTTTTACTAAATCATCATAGCTAACTACTTCGGCCCTAATAAATCCTTTTTCAAAATCAGTATGAATAACACCAGCACATTGTGGCGCTTTCATTCCTTTTTTAAATGTCCAAGCTCTAACTTCTTTTTCACCAGCAGTAAAGAAAGTAGCTAAGCCTAATAAATCATAAGCTTCTTTAATTAAGTTATCTAAACCAGATTCTCTAATTCCAAAATCGGATAAATAACTTTTTCTTTCTTCTGGGTCAAATTCACTAAGTTGCGCTTCAAGTTCAGCACAAATCGCAATAACTTTACTTCCATGAGTATTGGCATATTCACATAAAGCAACATAATGAGAATTAGATTCTAAATCAAATAAATCTTCTTCACTTACATTTGCAATATATAGCATTGGTTTTTGAGTTAAAAAGCAAAAACTCTTTACCATTTTTAATTCTTCTTCACTCATTACAAATTCTGAAACAAATTTCCCTAAAGTCAAATGTTCTTTTAATCTTACAAGTAAATTATATTCTTTTTCAGCATCATCTACTTTACTCTTTGCTTTGTGTTCTACTTTAGGAATACGTTTTTCAACCACATCTAAATCAGAAAAAATTAATTCTAAATTGATAATTTCAATATCTCTAATAGGATTAATTCCACCCTCAACGTGAGTAATATTAGAATTTTCAAAACAACGTACTACTTGACAAATCGCATCAACATTACGAATATTAGCTAAAAATTGATTACCTAACCCCTCACCTTTACTAGCTCCTTTTACTAAACCAGCAATATCAGTAAATTCAAAAGTTGTCGCTACTAAAGATTTAGGTTTGTACATTTCAGTTAAAACATCCAAACGATGATCTGGAACTACCACAACACCTACATTTGGTTCAATAGTCGCAAATGGATAGTTAGCGGCAAGCGCTCCAGCCTTTGTAATCGCGTTAAAAAGTGTTGACTTACCAACGTTAGGTAAACCAACGATACCAGCTGTTAAACTCATATTTATATACCTCTATTTTCTAATAAAAATTTCGTCATATTGTTCAATTGAATCTTGAACAATTTTAATAGCTTCTTCCGGTCCTAAAATTTCTCTAACTGAAGTAGGCTTACCTTCAAGTTGTTTATAAACTGTAAAAAAATGTGAAATTTCTTCAAAAATATGTAAAGGTAATTCAGTTAAATTGTTATAAACGTTATATGATGGGTCATTAACAGGGACAGCAATAATCTTTTCATCAACATCATCATTATCAATCATTTTAATAACACCAATGGGTTTACAACGAACTAAAACAAGTGGATCAATTGTTTCTTGACATAAAACTAATACATCAAGAGGGTCACGGTCACCACAATAAGTCCTAGGAATAAAACCATAGTTTGCTGGATAATGTGTAGAAGTATATAAGATTCTATCTAAAATAATCATTCCAGTTTCTTTATCTAATTCATATTTTTTCTTACTACCTTTTGAAATTTCTATACAAACAATAAAATCAGTAGCTTTAATTCTATCATTATCAATATCATGCCATATGTTTTTCATAAAAACATTACCTCCAATCATAAGCTAAAAAATATTATATCATATATATTTGCAAAAAAAAAGTGTTAATTCTTAAAGAATTAATAATGAATATTTATAGTTTTGCGAAAAAAACAAAAAAAGCACCATAATAAAATGATGCTAATTTTCTAATTCAGTTGAAATAATAACAGGAATAATAATTGGATTTGTTTTTGTCTTTTTATAAACATATTTGCTTATTTCTGTCTTAACTTCATTTTTAAACTCAACCCAGTTTATAAACCTTGATGTGAACATCTTATCTTTCACTTTGTTAAAGATTTCAATCATTTTCACTTTATCTTCATCATCAAAATAAAAACCTTTAGCGACAAATTCCGGTCCACTAAGCACTTTTCTAAGTTTTGCATTAATGTTTGAAACAATCATCAACACACCACTTTCCGCTAACAATTCTCTATCCTTAATTACCGCATTATTAACATCGCCTAAGCCCTTTCCATCTAATAAAATGTCGCCACTTGGCACAGTTTTAGTAACGCCAACATATTCCCCATTAACAAAACTTATCATATTACCTTGTTCTAAAATAACAATGTTTTCTTCGCTAATATCAATGCTTTTTGCTAAGTTAAACATGTTGTATTGATGGCGATATTCACCAACAACAGGAACAACATATTTTGGTTTTGTTAAATTAATCATTTGCTTAGCTTCTTCTGGTCCACTACTAGCTGATAAAATTAAATTATTAGGAAAAATCACAACACCATCAGTTTCCTTAAATAACATATCAAGTGTACGCGCAGCCATCTTTTCAGTTCCAATTGCCGGTCTAGTTAAAACAACAACAGTGTCATTTTTATCAATATGAATTAATCTATCAATCTTCTTACACATTCTTTGTAACATAAAGTAAGGTTCATGACGTTCTCCAGTCACTAATACAACTAAATCTGATTGATTATTTTTATTACGATCATCAATATATCTAAGATTAACTAAACGATCTGAGTCAACCTTTAAATAACCAGCGTTAATAGCAATATTAACAATCCTTTGCGTCTTTCTTCCGATAATTGCAACCCTTTTGTTATGTTCCATTGCGATATCAATTAATTGTTGAATTCTGCCAAGATTCGTCGAAAACAAACTAATAACAATTCTTCCTTTTGCGTTAGTAAAAATCTTTTTTAATCTTTGAACAAATTCACTAATACTACCACGGTTTATTTCATTAATTGAAGCAATACTTTCAGGCAATAAGGCAAGTACCCCTTCACTAGCCACTTTACATATTTTTTCAACATTTGTTCGATATAAAGATTTACCATTTTGATCAAAATTATAATTACCAGTATATAAAACATTACCATCTGGAGTATTAATTACAATCGCCATTGATTGTGGAACAGAATGACTAACATTAATAAATCTAACACTTACATAACCAAAACGTAAAACAACTTTTTCACTCACTGCAATAAATTCATAATTATTTACGTTTAAACTATGTTCTTGCATCAACTCTTTTACTACAGAAAGTGTAAAAGGAGATGCATAAACAGGAATTTTCATATATTTTAAAATGTGCGGAATTGCAGCAATGTGATCATCATGAGCGTGCGTCAAAAAGATACCTTTAATTCTTTTTGAATTACTTATCAAATAAGAAATGTCAGGTAAAACAATATCTACTCCAAAAACATCACTTGGTGGATACTTCATTCCGGCATCAAGAATAAAAATGTCATTATCCACTTCAACAACATATAAATTCTTCCCAGTTTCTTGAACCCCACCCAAAGAAACTATATTAACTGTACTCATAAAATTTGGTAAGATTTCAAAAAGGAAATC
>CAZSIA010000010.1:0-18131 GCA_964606905.1 uncultured Anaeroplasmataceae bacterium
ATTTGCTATGTTATGTACTAACTCAGTACAAGAAGTTATGGACTTAGGTGGTGTTGCACACTTAACTGCAATTAAAACTGGTGTTCCATTCTTACATTTCTTTGATGGTTTCAGAACTTCTCATGAAGTTAACACTGTTGAAGTTATGGATTATGAAGTATTTGATCGTTTATTAGACAGAGAAGCAGTTGCTAGATTTAGAGAAAATGCTTTAAATCCTCAAAATCCAAAAACTCGTGGTTCTGCACAAAATGATGACGTTTATTTCCAAACTCGCGAATTACAAGCTCAACACTATGCAGGTGTTGCTGATGTTGTAGAAGAATATATGAAAGGCATTAGTGAAGCTTGTGGTCGCCAATATCATCCATTTAACTACTACGGAGCTCCAGATGCAACAGATGTAATTGTAGCTATGGGTTCTGTAAACCAAGCTATTGAAGAAACAGTTGACTATTTATTAGCTCATGGTAAAAAAGTTGGTGTATTAGAAGTTCACTTATATCGTCCATTTAGTGAAAAACACTTCTTTGAACAAATGCCAAGCACTGTTAAACGTATCGCAGTTATTGACCGTACAATTGAACAAGGTGCTTTAGGTGAACCATTATACTTAGACGTTAAATCTGTTTACTATGGTAAAGAAAATGCACCATTAATTATTGGTGGTCGTTATGGTTTAGCAAGTAAAGATACTACTCCAGATATGATTAATTCAATTTATCAAAACTTAGCTGGAGAAGCTAAACATCCATTTACTGTTGGTATCAATGATGATATTAACCACACTTCATTAGAAGTAACAGAACATATCGACGTTGCTGACCCAACAACTACTGAATTATTATTCTTCGGTTTAGGTTCAGATGGTACTGTAGGTGCTTGTAAAAACACTTCTAAGATTATCGGTGATAACACTGACTTATATTCTCAAAGTTATGCTGCATATGACTCTAAGAAGAGTGGTGGATCTACTAGATTACATTTACGTTTCGGTAAAAACCCAATTCGTTCAACTTATTTAGTAAATAATCCTCATTTCGTATCATGTTCTACAGATGCTTACTTAGCTAAATTTGATATGATTGCTGGTTTACGTCAAGGTGGTACATTCTTATTAAATACAGTATGCCCAATTGAAGAAATCGAAACATTATTACCAAATAGATATAAGAGAATTTTAGCTCAAAGAAATGCTAAATTCTATATCATTAACGCTAATAAATTAGCTGTTGAAATTGGTTTAAAAGGTAAAACAAATACAATTATGCAATCTGCATTTTTTAAATTAAATCAACACATTTTACCTTATGAAAAAGCTAAAGAATTAATGAAAGCTTATGCTGCAAAAACATTTGCTAAGAAAGGCCAAGCTATTATTGAACGTAACTACAACGCTATCGATGGTGGTGGAGACTTATTAGTAGAAGTTCCTGTAAAACCTGAATGGGCATTACTTGAAGATGAAGCAGCTGTAGTTGATATGAGTCGTCCTGAATTCGTAAGAGAAATCGCTGACCCAATCAATGCATTAAAAGGTGATGAATTACCATTATCAGTATTTAAGAAATATACTGACGCTCATATGCCTCAAGGAACAGCTGCATATGAAAAACGTGGTGTAGCTACGGATGTGCCTCATTGGAATCCAGCTAACTGTATCCAATGTAACCAATGTGCATTCGCATGTCCTCATGCTGCAATTCGTCCATTCTTAGTAACACCTGAAGAAGAAGCTAATGCTCCAGAAGGTTCACAATTCTTACCAGCTGTAGGATTTAAGGAACATAAATATACATTAGTTATTTCTCCAATGGATTGTACAGGTTGTGGTGTATGTATCACAGTTTGTCCTGGTAAGAAAGCTAACCCAAGAGATCCTGAATGTAAGCCAACTAAGGCATTAGTACCTGAAACTATTCAATCAGCTGTTGAAGGAAATGGTGCTGCAATTTGTGATTACTTCTATAACAAAGTATCTTATAAAGGTAAATTAGCAGGAACTAATAATGTTAAGAATGCTCAATTCTCTAAACCGTTATTTGAATTCTCAGGAGCATGTGCTGGTTGTGGTGAAACTCCTTATGTTAAAGCTGTTTCTCAATTATTTGGTGAAAGAATGGTAGTAGCTAATGCAACTGGATGTACATCAATTTATTCTGGTTCTTTCCCAGCAACTCCATATACAACTAATGAAAATGGTCATGGTCCTGCTTGGGCTAACTCATTATTTGAAGATAATGCAGAATTTGGTTTCGGTATGCAAATGGCTGCAGAAACTATGCGTGACAGACTTCAAACAGTTATGGTAAATAACTATGAACATATGACTGAAGAGGCAAAAGCATTATGTGAAGAATGGATCGTTAACCGTAAAAACGGTGAAAAGACTTTAGAATTAAAACCAGCTATTGAAGCTACATTTGGTGCACTTGATACACCATGGGCTAAAGAAATTATGTCATTAAGCCAATTTATTGTAAAACGTAGTCAATGGATTATCGGTGGTGACGGATGGGCATACGATATTGGTTATGGTGGATTAGATCATGTTATCGCTAATAACTTAGATGTTAACATTTTAGTAGTAGATACAGAAGTTTACTCTAATACAGGTGGTCAATCTTCTAAATCAGCTCGTCATGGTTCTATTGCTAAGTTTACTGCAAGTGGTAAACCTGGTAAGAAGAAAGATTTAGCTGCAATCGCTATGAGTTATGGACATGTTTATGTTGCAACAATTTGTCACGGTGCATCTCCTGCTCAAGTTATCAAAGCATTAAAAGAAGCTGAAGCATATGACGGACCAAGTATCATCATTGCATACTCACCATGTATTGCACATAATATTAAAGGTGGATTATATAACGCACAACTTGAAGCTAAATTAGCTACAGAATGTGGTTACTTCCCATTATTTAGATACAACCCTGATTTAGCATTAGAAGGTAAAAATCCATTCCAATTAGATTCTAAAGAACCTAACTGGGATAGATATAATGAATTCTTAATGCAGGAAGGTCGTTATGCTCAATTAAAAGCATTAAACCCAGCAGAAGCTGAAGCATTACTTGAAGCTAACTTAAAAGATGCTCAACGTCGTTACCGTTACTATCAACGTATGCTAGCAATGGATTATTCTAACGAAAGCGTTAAATAATTAACAACAATAATAATATAATGTAGTGGAATTATCGCAGGTGGTAATTCCACTTTTATTTTTTTATTTTCAAAACTTACTTCTTATGTTATAATTTTCTCAAGGATGTGGATTAAAAAATGAATAAGGTAGTTATTATAGTTGATAGTACTTGTGATTTACCAAAAGAGTTGATTGAGAAAAATGAAATTGTTATTGTTCCTTTGACAGTTAATTTTCCAGATGAAACTTTTTATGATGGTGTAGATATTACTACACCAAAATTATATAAATTAGTTGAAGAAAAAAAGGTGTTACCTAAGACAGCCGCAATTACATTAGGAGAAATTTATAGTGTTTTTGAAAAATATATTAATTTAGGCTATGACATTATTTATACAGGAATCGCCTCTAGCATGAGTAAATCTTATGAAAATGCAGTTATGATGAGTAAAGAATTTGAAGAAGGAAGAATTGAGGTTATTGATTCAGGTAATCTTTCTACAGGAATTGGATTGGTTGTTTTAAAAGCTTGTAGATGGCGTGATGAAGGAAAAGACGTTCACGAGATTGCTAGTTTGATGCGTGAAACAATTCCTTATGTTAGAAGTCAATTCATCGTTGATACTATGGAATATTTACACAAAGGTGGAAGATGTAGTGGTATTGCTAAATTATTTGGAACAATTCTTAAAATCAAACCCTTAATCGTTGTTAGAGATGGTAAAATGAGTGTTGGTGGTAAGCCTCGTGGAAAAATTGAAGCTTGCCTAGAAAAAATGGTAGAAATGTTAGAAGCGGATAAAGAAAATGTAGATTTAGAAACGGTTTTTGTTACTCATTCTGAAGCTGATGACTATTGCGAGTATTTGACAAAAAGAGTAAAAGAAGTTGTCCCAAATGCCAATGTTTTAACATCACGTGCTGGTTGTGTAATTTCAACACATTGTGGACAAGGAACAATTGGAGTACTATATATTTTAAAACATTAATATTACTTTAAATAATAGGAGATATAATATCTCCTTTTTGTTTGCCATGAAAAGATATATTGTGTATAATAAAAATATAAGAATTAAAGGAGGATATAAAAGTGGCAGTAAGTGTAAGAGAAGCTGGAAGTGTAATCAGCAATTTTATAAGAGAAGGAAGATATTTTTCAGGTATTACTTTTGATAAATATGGTGATAGTAGATATGTTTCATATGTGAGTGATGTATTGAATGGTATTTGGCAAAGAGCTTTTGGAGGAAATTATGAAAGTAGCATTACATTTTCATATAGCCAAGGAGTAGGTTTTGTTATTGAAGTTTATTTTTCTAATAGTCAAGCAAGATTTGTTCAACATAAACTAAAAACTATTGTTAGAGATGGAATTGAATATTATGGTTTCGATAATTTTGTAAGATGTGACTTTACTCCATTTATTCCAAATGAATCAGCTTTAACATTCTCATTAACAACTCATCCATGTTCAGTTAGTGAAATGACAAATCATATCAATTTACTATCACAATTTATTAAGGATTTAACATTACAATTATAAGTTTTATTGCTCTTAGATTTATTTCTAAGGGTTTTTTTTGTGAAAAAAAAGAGCTGTTTTGAAAAACAACTCTAATTTATATTTGTTATTCTTGATATAATACAACAACTGAATAAGTACCTAATGTTACTTGGCCAGTTACAGTTTGTCCCTTAGTTACATTAGAAGTACCACTTACACAAGCTACATTCCAATCTCCATTTAAGTTGTAGCTAGTGTTTGTTCCTTTTCCACTTGAATAAATTATTGTAATTGTACTCCAGTCATCGCTATCTTTTAACTCAGTTGGAGTAGTTACTTCAACAACTATAGATCCATTTGACTTAGCTTTTATCTTATAGTTAGCTTTTGATAATTCATTAGTGTCAAAGTGGAACGCAGATTGGCTAGTTGAGATATGTACTAAATCTTTATATGCTTCAAATGCTTCAGCATAAATAATTTTATTCTCCCATTTTAATGAGTTTGAAATATCAGGTAAATTGTATGAGTTATGCGAATATTCACCTGTCCAAATTCCGTTTTCATAAATTGGTTTACTTCTTAAAATCTCTTCACCAGCATGTAAGAATTTGATACCTTCACTTGTTAATACTAAACCATTAGCTAATGCAGAGGCATATCCTAATTCAGCTTCACTGATTCCTGATGCACGTAATTTGTCAGCTAATGCTAAGTTATCATGACATGTTACATAGTTTACTTGTTGTTGGACTGAATTAGATGTGTTTAAAAGTAAACCTTGTAATCCTTTAACTAATTCGCTTTCGTTTCCGCCACCTTGAATCCAACCGAATCCACTACCGTCGTTATTTCCTTTTGCTGATTCGCGGAATCTATCAGAGAACATACCGATTCCAGAAAATTTAGAAGCGTTATTTGTTGCTGCTTGATCCGCTGAACCGATTCCTGTTGAACCTGCTGCCCATGGTTCACCATATAATACAATGTTTGGATCAATTTCGTATAATGCAGCATCTACAGCATTCATTGTTTCAATATCGATTAATGCCATTAAGTCAAAACGGAATCCTTTAATATTATATTCGTTAGCCCAGAATTTTACTGAATCTACGATGTATTTTCTTACCATTGGTCTTTGTGTAGCAACATCGTTACCACAGCCAGAACCATTATATGCTTTACCAGTTGAGTCATAACGGAAGTAGTAGCCTGGTAAAATTTTGTGGAAACTTGAACCAGAAATACCACTCATATGATTATATACAACGTCCATAATGATTTCGATTCCTTCATCGTGGTAAGCCTTCACCATTTGTTTAAATTCTTTTATTCTAGTTTCTGCATCATATGGATTAGTAGAATATTGACCTTCTAACACATTATAATTTTGAGGATTGTAACCCCAGTTGAATTGATCAGTACGTGTTTCTTTATTTGATGCATCAAAGAATGGTAAGATTTGAACTGCATTAACACCTAATTCTTTGATATGGTCAAAACCTGTTGTGACAGTAGTAGAACCAATTGAGTATGTTGTTCCTGTTTCACACATACCTAAGAATTTTCCGCGATTAGCTTCTGTACCGTTCCACGTATCATCCATTGTTAAGTCTCGAACATGAAGCTCGTATACTACTAATTCATTAGGAGTGTATAAACTTTTACGGTTATAGTCCCATCCATTCGGATTTAATTTACTAAAGTCTACAATGTAACCACGTAATCCATTAAGACCTGTTGCGTAGGCATATGGGTCAGTAATATCAGATGTAGTAGTATATCCATTTGTAACTGTATATGTGTAGTAATATCCTGTTAAATTTTCATCAGCTGTATAACTCCAAACGCCTTTATCTCCTAAAGTCATTTCAAATGTTTTTGAAGGGGTATCATCACCAGGATATTCTGTAGTTCCATATTTTTTTGGGTGCCCATATTTGAATAATTCAACTTTTACAGCACTTGATGCAGGAGCCCATAATTTAAATGTTGTTTTGCCATTTTCTACAATTGCACCTAAGTCATCACCTTCATATGTGTAGTTACGTTTGAAGGCATTTGAATCATAATAATTATAAATGTTTAAGTCAGCAGATAATGTAACTTCATCATCGAATTTAATTTTTAATTGATATATATCTTTATTAGTCAAATCAAATTTTTCAGGTAAACTAACTGTTCCTTCGTTACTCATCATTTCGCCTTGTTCATATATTTCACCATTACGATAAACATAATATTGTTCTCCTCTGGCATTTGCTGAGTAGGTAACAGTTCTAGCATCTGTTGATAACATAAATCCAGTAATTTCATATACAGGTTTTGTTTTTTCTTTATCTAAGAAGATTGTCTCAACACCTTCAAAAGAATATAAGTGAATTTCATTATTAGAGTCAATCATTGTTTCTGTTAATGTGATGAAACGGTCGTTTGCAACTTTATCTTTTGCTTTCCATTCACCATAGCGGTAAATATAACCTAAAGTAGTTGCTTGATAAAAATAAGAAGTAGGGTCAGTTAAGTCTATTCTAAAGTAAGCGCCATGATCGTCTTTACCTTCCCAATCGATTGCGTCGCCCTCATCAGCCCATAACCATAATTGCCAATCATCATAGTCACTATTGTTTCTTTGATAATGGAAGTACAATATTGCGTTGATTGTGGGTTTTACTTCCTCTTCTGTATTTCCGTTGTTTTCACTGCCATTTGATGGATTATTATTCTCGTTGTTGCTATTTTCATTTCCGCAAGCTACTAGACCAAAACAAACTAATAGAAGAAGAAAAGGTAAAGCAAATTTTCTAAAGTTTAATTTTTTCATATTTTTTCCTTTCTAGTATAATTTTTAATAATTACACTGGTATTATAATTTTTTATTGTTTTAGTGCACAATAAAGAAAATAGTTTATAAAACTATCTGGTTAAATGATATCATAAAATATTTGTAATAAATAGTTTTTATGTTGAAAAAGAAAAAAAGTGTAAGCGGTTTCCTTGAGATGTTTAATAATTTGTAGTTTTATTTGTTTTTTTAAGATGCTAGAATATAATTGAAAAAATATACAAACGACTTTGTCGTTTATAAGAAAGGAATTTATATATGAAAATAAAAAGATTTTTTTATGCTTTATTAATCGTATTTTTTGCTACAACAATGATTGCTTGTGGTGATAATAGCGGCGAACAAGTACAACCTTCTGATACACTTCAAATTTGTGTTGGTAGTGAATCAGTTTGGTACTATCAAGATATGTTGAATCAATATGTGAAAGATAATAATCTTCCATTTAAAATTAAGGTTACTGGTGTAGATACTGGTAAATATGCTGATAATTTCTTATTAGACACATCAAGGGGTGCTGATATTTTCGTTGCAGCTCATGACAACTTAGGTAAGTTATTGGCTGGTTCTGGGACAATTGCAGCGATTACAGATGAAGATTTAATCGATAATATTATGGAAACAAATTCTAGAACTTTCCAAAATGTAATTTATATGGGTGCTGGTGGTGGACAACCACAATATTATGGTGTTCCAATTATTAAACAAGCATTAGTATTGTTCTATAATAAAGATTATTTAAGTGCAGATGATGTTAAGTCTTGGGAAAGTATTTTAGAAGTTGCTAAAAAGGAAAATAAATTAGCTACTACTTATATTGGTTCAGATGGATTTAATTATTCTCATTGGTTATTAGCTCAACCTGAAAGTAGCGATGCTATTACAGTATTTGGTGAAAAAGGAACATTACAATTATACAAGGGTGGTCTTTGGGCAGGAAATATGGCTTGGGGTGATGACCAAGTTGCTATTACAAAATATGCTCAACGTTTCACTAATGATGCTAATGGTAGAGGTGGTGCTGTAGTTGATGATGATACTTACACAAGTGAACTTAAAAACAATCAAGTTCTTACTGTAGTTGCAGGTGCATGGAATTATGGTACTATTGCTGAAGCTTGGTCAAATTATGGAGTAGCTCTATTACCAACATTTACTTTAACTGAAGAAGACGAATACGGTGAAGCTAAAGCTGGTATGGTATTTAGAAGCGGATCATTCTATGATGTTAAATGTTTAATGAAGAAAAAAGGATCAGCGTTTGCTAATTATTTGGATGATATTATGTTATTCTTATCTTCTGATAAAGTTCAAGAAGGATCATATATTTATTGTAATAACTTACCTGCATCTGAAAATGTAAGTTTAGAATATGATGAAGCATATATCGAAGAAAACTATGATATTGATTCAGTAACATATTATTATGATTTAGCAAAAGCACAAATTGATCAAGGTGAGGCTGCTGGTATTCCACAACCATTTGGATATAATCAAGACTATAACCCTGCATATTATAGTGAATCTAACGGATATTATATTGAATTACATCAAAATAAAAATAATGTATTTGGAAATGATGAAGATATCTTAAAACAATTACAAACAATTTCTTATGTTTGGGCACATAATAAAAAGCCAAGTCCCGAAGAATTAGCTGCTTGGTTAGCATCATTATAAAAAGATAAATGAAAAATAAGCCGGCCTTTAAGGCGGGCTTATTTAAGGTTTTAAAGAGGTGAAAAAATGGAAAAAAAGAAAAATATTTTTGTTTCATTTGGTAATTTTTTGTTAGATCTTTTACTTCGTGTTATTTATGTTTTTCGTGATTTAGGTGTAGGTGTTTGGAAAGGCTTATTAGCTATTAAAAATGCTTTGGTTAAATTTGTGAAACGATTTAAAGACGGAAGTATTTGGACTAAACTTTCTCATTTTGTGATGGGTATTGGTAATTTAGCACGTGGACAAATTGTTAAAGGAATTATCTTTTTAGCACTAGAAATTATATTTATATTATTTATGGTTACATCTCCTGAATCTACAGGTACGCCTTTCGGTGCTAAAGCTATTGAAAATTTCTTTACTTTAGGTGAGTATCATGGTATGCCAATTGATACTACATATAATTTTGAAGAAGAGTTTGCTGGTATTAAAACTTTACCGGCTTCAAACTTTCAAACTGAATATAAAACAGAAGTAGAAAAGATATATCGTTTAACTAATGTTTTTAATGCTTTAGAAGAAAACAATGAAGATGTTGAGTTAGTTGATAATGATGGACGAAAGAACGAAAAAGGTAAAGAAATATACAGTACTAAAAAATACAGTCATGTTATTTATGATGATCGTTTTAATACTAATGATTATTATGGATATGCAAAGTATGATGTTTCAAGTGATTGTGAAATTGAAGTAAGTGATGGTACATTAATTTGGCTTTTAAGTAAGGAAGAAATTGATTTTACTGATATCGAAAAGCAAATAGTATCAGAAATGGATACGACAACTTATGGTTTATATTCCCAAAAAACAGAAGATGGATATCGATATGTTATTATCGTAAAATTAGTTGGTTTAGGGGACGTGCTTAAGTTATCTAATTTAGGTAGCAGTGTTGAAGTGTTTAAAGTTGATTATGATGTAAACTATGTAGAACTTGATGTAGATTTTTCTTTATTAATGTTACTATTTGGTATTATTACTTTTGCTGTTGTTGCAATTTTCTTAATTGTTTATAATTTATCAATTGCAAGTTCTTATAAAACTGATAAGGATATTTTAGAGGGAAGAAAACCTTCATCATTTATTGAAGATTTAAAATCACTTTTAGATAATAGATTCCATTTGACGTTATTATCACCAGCAATTATTTTGTTAGTTATTTTTACAGTTGTTCCAACAATTATGATGATTTTAATTGCTTTTACTGATATGGATAATAATTCAGCAAGTAGTGGTCAAGTGTTAATTAATTGGACAGGGTTTACGAACTTTGTAGAGTTATTTAGCGGCGCATCTAATAGTGGTAGTCAAATTGCAAGAGAAGTAGGAACAAACTTTGCATCAGTATTGACTTGGACTTTTGAGTGGGCGATACTTGCGACATTCTCGTGTTATTTTGGTGGTATCTTTTTAGCGTTATTAATTAATAAAAAAGATGTCAAGTTTAAAAAATTATGGAGAACAATTTTTATATTAACAATTGCAATTCCACAATTTATTACACTACTAATTATGCGTAATCTTTTATCAGGTAATGGACCTGTTAATACTATGTTAAAAGATATTGGACTTATTCAGGAAAGCATTAACTTTCTACAATTTGGAACTGCTACAATAGGCGCTGATATGGGTGGCGTTTGGTTAGCTAGATGTACTGTATTAGTAATCAATCTTTATATTGGTATTCCATATACGATGTTGATGACAAGTGGAATTTTGATGAATATTCCAAAAGATTTATATGAAGCAGCTACAATTGATGGAGCTAATAAATGGCAAATGTTTAGAAAGATTACTTTGCCTTATGTGATCTTTGTAACTACACCATATTTAATTTCTTCATTTATTGGTAATATTACTAGTTTTAATACTATCTTCTTAACTACTGGTGGTGGTCCAAGCAAAGGTACAGGTGTTGTTGCTGGTCATACTGATTTACTTGTTACATGGCTATATAAACTGACAATGCAAGATAGTAAATATAATGCTGGTTCGATTATTGGTATTTTAACATTTTTGATTACAGCATTTATTACATTAGTATGTTACAGAAATTCTAAAGCTTATAATGAGGAGGATACTTTCCAATGATGAATACAGTTGAAGCTCCTATTTTACAAAAACAAGAAAAGTTTAAAAGTTATAAAACGATTAGACTTATTTCTAAAATTTTAGCTTATTTCTTATTAATTGTTTTAGCTATTATATGGTTATATCCACTATTATGGATTGTAATTTCTTCGTTTGTTGTGCAAACAAATGGTGCTCCTACGGATGTTCCAAATACTTATTTTCCAGATGGTGTAAAATATATATTTGGATTAGATAATTATATCAATCTATTTACTAGCGGATATTCTAATCCTTTAACTCATAAGTTTGCTTTCTATTTTAAAGAATGGTTTGGTAATACATTGTTTGTTGCGGTAGTATCATGTTTAATTTCTACTACATTTACTTTGATGGTTGCATATGTTATGAGTAAACTTAAATTCTCATTCCGTAAAACATATTTGAATATTGCCTTAGTTATTGGATTATTTCCTGGTTTTATGTCAATGATTGCCATATATTTTATTTTAAAGGCAATGGGTATGACAGGAAGTTTATGGGCTCTTATCTTATGTAATTCGGCTGGCGCTGGCACAGGATTTTATGTTGCTAAAGGATTCTTTGACGTTGTTCCTGATTCGTTAATGGAATCTGCACGATTAGATGGCGCAACAAATGCTCAAATTTTCTTACATATTATTTTACCTATGAGTAAACCAATTGTAATTTACCAAGCTTTAATGGCATTTACTGGACCATGGATGGATTTTATCTTTTCTAAAGTAATTTTAGGCGAAAGTCCTGAAACATGGACGGTTTCTGTTGGACTATATAATGCGATGTTTGGTAATCAAGCGGACACCTCAATCTTTAGTGTATTTGCCGCTGGTTGTGTATGTGTAGCTGTTCCGATTGTTACATTGTTTATGTTCTTACAAAAATATTATGTAGAAGGCGTTACAGCAGGTTCTGTTAAATAGAAAATTTAATTTGGGTTAGCTTTTATAGCAACCCTTTTTATTTAGTTTTTGGCAAGTTTTTAAATTTATTATCGTTTTATTTGTAATTATTTTTATTTATTATATAATAATAAAGGAATTTATAATGAGGTGATACGTATGAGTATATTAGAAATTAAAAATTTATGTGCAAGAGTACCTGAAAAAGAAATTTTAAAAGGTGTTAATTTAGTGATTAAATCTGGTGAAGTTCATGCGATTATGGGTCCTAATGGAACTGGAAAAAGTACATTATCAAGTGTTATTATGGGTCATCCACGCTATGAAGTAACTGATGGCGAAATTTTACTTGATGGAGTATCTTTGCTTGAAAAAAAGGTTGATGAACGTGCAAGATTAGGGTTATTTTTAGCTTATCAATATCCAGCTGAGGTTAGTGGAGTTACAAATAGCGACTTTGTTCACGCAGCTATGAAGGCTAATGGTTATAATGAAAGTGTATACAAATTCGCCATTAAGTATGATAGAGCTTGTAAAGAACTTAAGATGGGTAGCGACTTTGCAACTAGATATTTAAACGAAGGCTTTTCTGGTGGAGAAAAGAAACGGAATGAAATTTTACAAATGAAAATGATTAAGCCAAAATTCGCTATTTTAGATGAAATCGATTCTGGTCTAGATGTAGATGCGCTAAGAATTGTTGGTGAAAATGTAAGTGGTATGGTTAATGAAAACTTTGGTTGTTTATTAATTACACACTATCAAAGACTATTAGACTACATCAAACCAGATTATGTTCATATAATGATTAATGGTAAAATTGTTAAAACAGGCGGAAAAGAATTGATTGAAAAAATTGATCGTGAAGGTTATGATTGGGTAAAACGTGAATTAGGCATTGAAATTGAAACTGATGAGAAAAAACGCATTGTACTAGGTACGTGTGGCGCTAAAACAGTAGCTAATGAATGATTTAAATAGTCCAGTTATTTTATATAACTTTGAAGATATTAATTTAGATTTTAAAGAAGATGGAAACTATATAATTGTTACTGATTTCGATTGTAATAATATTACTTTCAATTTAAATGATAATGTAAAAATAAATATGGTTTTATTTTCTAAGATGAAATCTAATGTTAATTTAAATGTTACTATCAATGAAAATGCCAATTTAAAAATCGATGTTATTTCAATGAATAACAACACTTTAGATACATATAATTTTAATTTAGTTAAAGATTATGCAACTTTACAAATGAATGTTTTATCATTAGCGAAAGACGGAAAAAAAGTGTTTACATTTAACGTTAATCATTTAGCTCCTGAGACAAAATCTACTGTTAGTAATAATGGGATTTCTTTTGATAATGGAAAGAATTATTTTAAAGTTAATGGAATTATTAAACCAAATATGAAAAATAGTGATGTTAGACAAATCACTAAAGGACTTATTTTAGCTTCTACTGGTGAATGTTTAGCTGAACCTATTTTGTTAATTGATTATCATGATGTAAAAGCATATCATGGAGCTACAATTGGTAAAATAAGTGATGATGATTTATTTTATTTAATGAGCAGAGGACTAAGTAAAGATGAAGCTTTTATGTTGATTATTAACGGCTTACTTGAGCCGTTTGTTAAAAATATAAGTGATGAATTAATTAAAGAAGAAGTACTTAATTCTTATTATTCTTTCTTTAAATAGGGTGATAGAAATGAATGAATTTAAAAAGGATTTTCCGATTTATCAAAAATATCCAAATTTAGTATATTTAGATAATGCCGCAAGTAGTCTTAAATGCCAAGCAGTAATTGATAAATTAGATCATTATTATAATAGAATAGGTGTTAATGTTCATCGTGGTGTATATAGATTAAGTTATGAAGCAACTGATTTATATGAAGGTGCACGTGAGGTTATTGCGGATTTTATTAATGCTAGTTTTGAGGAAGTTGTTTTTACACGTGGGTGTAGTTCATCACTTAATTTGGTTGCTTTAAGTTATGGAATGGAATTTGTAAATGAGGGTGATGAAGTTATTGTTACTGAACTAGAACATCATTCGAATTTAATTCCTTGGATGAATGTTTGTAAGAAAAAAGGAGCTAAACTTATTTATGTTCCACTTGCAAAAGACGGAAGAATTACTGTTCGGAATTTTAAAAGTGTTATTAGTGAAAAAACAAAAGTAGTAGCTATTAACCATGTGTCAAATGTTATGGGTTATGTTTCTCCTATTAAAGAGATTGTGAAAATAGCTCATGAATATGGTGCGGTAGTTAGTGTAGATGGTGCTCAAGCTATTCCACATATGCAAGTTGATGTGAAAGAATTAGGTTGTGATTTTTATTCTTTTTCTGGGCATAAGATGTGTGGTCCTACTGGTGTAGGTGTTTTATATGGCAAGAAAGAATTATTAGATAAAATGGAACCGATTGAATTTGGTGGAGATATGGCTGATGAAGTATTTAAAAATTATGCTACATATAAAGATTCTCCATATAAATTTGAAACAGGAACACCAATTATTGCGGAAGCTATTGCTTTAGCTGATGCTTGTTTATATCTTAAAAAAATAGGATATGATTATATTTCTAAACACGAACATGAGTTAAAAGAACTTGCTTTATCTATGTTAAAAGGTGTAGAGGGTATTGAAATATATAATCCAACATGTGAAACAGGAATTATTACATTTAATGTTTGTGGAGTTCATCCCCATGATGCAGCTAGTGTGTTTGATAAAAACGACGTATGTATTAGAGCTGGACACCATTGTGCTCAGCCAATAACACACTTCTTAGGCCAAATGGCTACTCTAAGAGCTTCATTTTATTTTTATAATGATTATGAAGATGTTGCACGATTTGTAGAAACAGTCAAAGAAACTGTGGAATTTTTCGGACAGTTTTAAAGTTTAATTAGAAAGGATTTGGTGAGTATGATTAATCTTGAACAATTATATCGACAAGTTATTATGGATAACTATAAAAATCCTAAAAATAAAGGTATTATTCTTAAACCTGAATATCGTAATGTACATTTAAAAAACCCATCATGTGGTGATGATATGCATGTATGTTGTAGGGTTGAAGCAGGTAATATTTTAGATGTTCGTCATGATGGACACGGATGTAGTATTTGTTGTTCTAGTGCGAGCGTTATGAGTGAATTATTAAAAGGAAAAAGTGTTGAAGAAGCACGCGAAATCATTTATGACTTTTATGAAATGGTAAAAGGAAATGAAATAAGTGATGAAGAAAGAATGGATGAGGCAATAGCTTATAAAAGCGTTAGTCAATTTCCAGCACGAATTAAGTGCGCTACTCTTGCTTGGAAAGCAATAGAAGAAGCATTAAAACAAAACGAAGAATAGTAGGTGATTTATATGCCTGATAAAAAATATGATGAGTTAGTTGGCGAATATAAATACGGTTTCAAAACTGAAGTGAAAAATATTGTTGATACGGGTAAAGGACTTAACGAAGAAGTTATTAGGACTATTTCTAAATTAAAAAATGAACCTGATTGGATGTTAGAATTCCGTTTAAAAAGTTATAAAGCTTTCCTTGAAATCGATAATCCTAGTTGGGGTCCAGATTTAAGTGAAATTGATTTTAATGACTATACATATTTTATTAGAAGTAGTGAAAAAACGGAAAGTAGTTGGGATGAGGTTCCGGAAGCTATTAAAGATACATTTGACAAGTTAGGTATTCCTGAGGCTGAACAAAAATTTTTAGCTGGTGTTTCTACACAATTTGAAAGTGAAGTAGTATATCATAATACTATGACTGAACTTGAAGAGTTGGGTGTTATTTTCTGTGATACTGATACAGCGGTTCGATTATATCCTGACTTAGTTAAAGAATACTTTGGAAAAGTTGTACCGCCAACAGACAATAAATATGCCGCATTAAATAGTGCGGTGTGGAGTGGTGGATCATTTATTTATGTTCCTAAAGGAATAAAAATTGAAAAACCTTTACAATCTTATTTTAGAATTAATTCTGAGCAAATGGGACAATTTGAAAGAACATTGATCATTGTTGATGAGGGCGCAAGCGTTCATTATGTAGAAGGTTGTACAGCTCCTATTTATTCTAAAGATTCTTTACATGCGGCGGTTGTTGAAATATATGTTTTAAAAGATGCATATTGTCGTTATTCAACTGTTCAAAATTGGGCTAATAATATTATTAACTTAGTAACTAAGAGAACATTAGTTTTAGAAAATGGTCATATGGAATGGATTGATGGTAATGTTGGTGCTGGTATAAATATGAAGTACCCTGCATGTATTTTAAAAGGAGATTATGCCAAAGGAACAACAGTTTCAATCGCTTTTGCTGGACCTGGACAAATTCAAGATACAGGTGCAAAAATGATTCATATTGGGAAAAATACAACATCACAAATTATTTCAAAATCACTTTGCCGTGGTGGTGGAGTAGTTAATTATCGTGGTCTTGTTAAAGCAGTTAAAGGATCTAAAGGTGCAAGGAGCCATGTTGAATGTGATACGATTATTTTAGATGATATATCTAAAAGCGATACAATTCCAACAAATATTGGTTCAAATGATGAAATCTATTTAGAACATGAAGCTACAGTTTCAAAAGTAAGTGATGAACAATTATTTTATTTAATGAGTAGGGGTTTAACTGAAAAAGAAGCTACAGAAATGATCGTCATGGGATTTATTGAACCATTCGCTAAAGAATTACCAATGGAATATGCGGTTGAATTAAATCGCCTAATTAAATTAGAAATGACAGACTCTATCGGATAAAACCGATGGAGTTTTTCCTTTTTAACATAAATTATCTTTTTTATTCATATTAATTATATGGGTGTTATAATGAAGATACTTATAAAAGATATTAATATAAATTATGAAGTTAGTGGAGTAGGACCTCCGCTAATTTTTTTACACGGTTGGGGATGTGACCTACATATATTTGATAAAGTTGCAAAACAAATCAATGAAGATTTTACGGTTTACCAAATTGATCTTCCAGGGTTTGGAAAATCAGAAATTAATGAGGCATTTTCTCTTGATGAATACGCAAATATAATTAATGAATTTTGTCTTAGTTTAGCCATAAGTAAACCGATTATAGTAGGACATTCCTTTGGTGGAAGAACTTCTGTTTTATATGCCTCAAAATATGAAACTTACAAATTAGTTTTAATTGCTACACCAGGAGTAAAAGAAAGATTTAATCTTTGTAAATGGAGTAAAATTAAATTATATAAGTTTGCTAAAAAGCTAAAAGTAAATTTAAAAATGGGCTCTACCGATTATAAGAAGGCTAATGGTTTTTTAAAGGATGTTTTAATTAAGGCGGTTAATCGTGATTTGACATTAGAACTTTCTAATATTAAATGTCCTACACTTTTAATTTACGGAAAAAAAGATAAAGCTGTTCCCTTATATATAGGTAAAAGAATAAATAATCTTATTAAGGGTAGTGGGATGGTTATTGTAGATAAGACTGGTCATTTTCCTTTTGTAGAAAGATTTAGATATTTTTTAATTGTTTTAAAATCATTTTTATACGGTAATAAATTGTGATATATATTTTTTTTAGTATTGTAATTAAACTATATCTGTTTTTAAATAATATGCAAAAATCATATTATGAGTATAAGTCTTTATTTTTATATGTCTTAAAAAAATATTATGTATTATTTATTTCTAATATCGCAATCGGATTATTTCTTTATTTTAAGAATATTTATTTTGATCTTGTTGTGATTTCAACGCTTTCCATTCAACTTGTTTATCTTTTTAAAAAGAGTAAAGTTTTTTTAAAGTTTACTAAAAGAATAGTGCGTTTGCTTTTTACTATTGTTATTGAGATTTTTATAATTTCTTTTTTTATTCCTTCTTTTATTAT
>CAZSIA010000011.1:0-17357 GCA_964606905.1 uncultured Anaeroplasmataceae bacterium
GATAAGAAGAAGTAGAACGTGTTCGTTTTATGTGTCGGATTTAGTCGCGAAAGGTTATGAAGCTAAGTCAATAAATCGAAAAATAAGCTCTTTACGTACTTTTTATAATTACTTATTGAAAGAAGGAATAGTTGAAGTCAACTATTTTAAAGAAATTGAAAATGTTAAGACACCAAAAAAATTACCGACGTTTGTTGATGAGACGGATATGATTGCAATCTTAGATTCTATTGATACTAAAACAGACTTAGGAAATCGAAATCGTGTTTTACTAGAACTTCTATATGCAACTGGTATGCGTGTCAGTGAACTTTGTTCTTTAGAAATTAAGCAAATTAACTTTTATAATAATACTATAAAAGTAAATGGAAAAGGAAAAAAAGATCGGATTGTAATACTTTACGATAGTATTGCTGATAAGCTAAAATTTTATATCGATTTTACCAGGAGTAATTTATTATCAATTAGTGGAATTGAAGAGATAAATAATGTGTTTATTAATTATAAAGGAACTCCGCTTACACCAAGAGGAGTAAGAAAAATAATAAATACTATTATTAATAATTGTGCTGTAAATAAACACGTTAGCCCACATATGATAAGACATTCTTTTGCTACTGCACTATTAAATAATGGTGCAGATTTAAGAATTGTTCAAGAATTATTAGGTCATGAAAATCTTCAAACAACGCAAATTTACACTCATGTTTCAACTGAAAATATGAAAAATGCTTTTGAAAAAGCCTTTCCAAGGGCAAAAAAAACACAAAAAATTGACTAAAAGAGCTAAATATATTATAATAGGGTAAGAAAAATAATGGAGGAAATTATTATGGTTTTTGAAAAAGTTAAAGAGATCATCGTTTCAACATTGAAATTAGATCCAAGCAAAGTTACTTTAGAGGCAAGCTTAGAACATGACTTAGGTGCAGATAGTTTAGACGCTGTTGAAGTAATTATGGCTTTAGAAGATGAATTTGATATTGAAATTAGCGATGATGCTGCTCAAAATATCAAAACTGTTAAAGACATTGTAACTCACATTGAAGAACAAGTGAAATAAGAAATCCTCTGAGATTTCTTTTTTACTTTTATTCTATTTTTAATTAGAACTTAGTGCATAATAATTTAGGAGGTGTTTGACGTGATTTATGATTTACCAAAGATAGAGGCGATTCAAATTGAAAAAGCTCACAAAGATCGACTGTATCGTGTAGAACGTGATAGGCTTAAATCACGTTGTTTTATTTATCTAAATTATCCGAAAATTAATTACCACGGTTTAAACTTAAATGAAGCAAAAAGATATGTGTATGCGGATTTTATAGCTAGATATGAAAGAATGGTTGGAAGAAATGTTTTATTTTCAATTGGTTATAATAATATTGATTCATCGATTTTTCATAGTATTAATAAATTTGATAAACCTCTTTATAATTTTTGCGCTAGCCAGTTTTTGCTTTATCAAAAAGAATTAAAACTTTTAGATATAAGTTTTGATGAAGAAAAAGAAATTATTTTATCAGATGAAGAGTATATAAAATATGTTCAGCAAGTATTTTTATTTTTATATGAAAAAAACTTGATATCATTAAAACACGGAAAAATTGTATATGATGAAAAAAAGATATATCAAAAAGGTGAATATTATATCGAAGACGGTAAGTATTTTTCTCTAACAAATGATAAGTTAGAATGTGCAGAACGAAATTACTATGTATTAAAGATTTCATCAATTAAAAAAGATTTGGAAAAAGAAATAGAAAATCTTAATATATCACAATCATCCAAACTTCTCCTTCTTAATAGATTTTGTTATCAACAGGAACTAAAAATTAAATGTAATACAACAACTTTAGAAGAAGTAGTAATCATAATGGAAAATCCCGAGTTTATTTGTGGAATTAGTTATATATGTTTAAATCCGAGTTATATCGATATTAAGCCGTTTATTACAAAAGATGAGTATGATAATATTGATGGGTTTATTTCTAGTATTTCAAATAAATTATTATATACAGGTGCTAATTTGATTAATCCAATAATTAATAATCAAATACCAATATTTGTAAGTACGAAGTTTGATGAGAAAGTACATATTGGAATTCCTTCTTTATCTGATTTTGAAGAAAATTTAGTCAATGAATATGAATTAGATTTTAACCCTGTTTTTGATTATATTAATGGTGAATGTATTTTAGTTAATAGTGGTCGTTTTAACGGTCTTAATCTAACGGAAGCACACGAAGTTATTAGTGATTATTTAGTTGAGGAAGGCATAGCTACTTTGACTAAAGAAATAAAGTTGGAGGAATTAGTTATTTCTTCTTTTGTTAAATTTGGCATTCCAGTTCCACTTCACGTTGATCAAAGTCCAGCACAAATTCCAGTGGTATATAATTTGCGTCATGATGTAAGAGTGGAATTAGGAGAACTTGCGGACAAATCTTTAGTTCGAGAATTTTTGTGTGATGATTTTGTTAAGTACTTATTACCTAACGCTATTCGCTTGAAAGATGAAACTGGTATTTTAGATTTTGAATCAATTGAAGCTATTAATGAAATTGGTTTATTTAGAAATCTTGATTTGTCGCTTTTGAAATCTGATGAATATTTATCTGACATACTATGGAATCTTGTTTTTAATTGTTTGTTTGCGCGTTATTATGCTGTGGGATTTGACTGTCCTTTTAAAGAGTTTTTGTTTGTAAAACCGATTTTAGATAATAATTTACAACCGATGCATCGTAATAACAATAATCTAGTTTCCATTTCTAATCTCATTTGTGAAAAAGGAGCTAGTGTGATTCGTGCTTATTATGCTGTTTGTGGATGTAATGAAGAAGATACGATTTATAGTAGTGCTGATATTGAAGAGGTTAGTGAACTTGTTGATAAGATTGTTAAAGTTTATTACTATCCAATTGATGATAGTTGTATTGAATTAGCTATTAGTTATCAAAAATTAATTGAAAATACAAAGTTATTTGCTTTACAATTTGATTTTAAAAATTATTTTGAATCAATTATCGCATTTGTAAAAAAAGTGCACGAAATTAAACATATTTCTCGTGCACAAGCTAAAGGTTTATTAATTATTTTAAGTATTATTACTCCGTCACTTGCGGAGCAAATAAAACAAGATGTCTTAAATTTAAAAGACCCACTATATTTTTATTCGTGGCCTGAGTAAAGGATTCCTTGATAGGAATCTTTTTTTCTTAATAATTTATCAATTTCATTCATTACTATTAATTTTTTTCTTGTCCATAATGGTTCGATTAATTCTTCTAAACTACTATCAGCTCCTAGACGGTGGATAATAATATCTGGTCGTAATAATTCGATTTGGCTAACTGTAATATCAACATATTCTTCTAAAGATAGAATATGGAATTTTTCTGTTTCATATAGGTGTGCTAATTGGGTGTTTTTTAATACTAATAATGTATGGATTTTTATACCTTGAACATCTAATGTGTTAATGAATCTAATTGTTTCAAGCATATCCTCTTTATTTTCATACGGTAGGCCATTGATGATGTGAACTACGATTTCGATTCCAATTTTTCTTAATCTTTTTATTGCTTCTTTAAATTCAGTTAATTCAGTTTGACGATTAATTAATTTAGCTGTAGTTTCGTGAATAGTTTGTAGCCCTAATTCAATTTGTAAAGGGATTCTACTATTTAAATCTGTTAAGTATTCATATATTTCATCATTGAAACAATCCGCTCTTGTCGCAATAGAAATACCCACGATATCTTTTAATGTGGTTAAAGGTTCATATACTTTTTTTAATTTTTCAATTGCTCCATATGTGTTAGAATTTGCTTGTAAATATGGCATATATAGTGAATCCGGCCATTTGTTGTCGATAATAGTTTTAATTTGATGAAATTGGGATAAAATATCTAGTGTTTTATCACCAGCAAAATCGCCGCTACCACTTTCAGAACAATAAATACAACCACCAAATCCTTTGGTTCCATCTTTGTTTGGGCATGAAAAATTTCCGTTTAAAGAGATTTTGGCTACTTTTTTACCATATTTGGCTTTGTAATAACGATCTATTGAATTGTATCTTTTATTTTTATCCATTAAATTCATTTTGGTCACCATATTCAATTATAAAATTAAGTAAATATTTTTACAATATTTTCTTAAAAACAAATATGCTTTGTGATATAATATATTTACTTACGTTTAGGAAGAGGTTGTTTTGATGAGAAATTTTATCAAAAAATTATATATATGTTTATTTGAACCGAGAAAAATGGGGCTTTTTTTTAGTGAAAAGCTTTGGAAATCTTTTTTACAAATATTGTTAATTTCATTTATTGCGATTTTACCATTTACAGTTTCATTGGTTGTCCGAAATGAAATTAGTAATTCTTCATATCATGAACTTGAAGAATGGGTGATGGAAGATAGCGTTGATTTGACTCTAAAACTAAGTGAAGGAATATTAGACGGAGAAAAAAATTATGCTATTTTAATTGACGAAGCAATAATCTTTATTAATCCAACAGGTGAAGTCTTAAATGTTGGTAATGAATATGCCGGATATCATGTTGTTGAATTTGGCAAAGAAGGTATTGAAGTATCACTATTAAATAATGTCACATATGAAAAGACATATTTAGAACTAGGAGTTAAAGAATTAGATTTTTTTAAGATGGAAGAAACGGACTACATTGAGTTTGATAGATTTATTTCATTAATTAATGATGCATTTAATTCTATTAAGGTTGAGTGGATTATTGTTAATGTAATTTACGTCTTAATTGAAGTATTTTTGTTTTCAGTAATTTCAGCTTTATTTTTAGCTTTGATTGTAAAAATATTTAATCCTTTAATTGGATTTAGTTTTCGTTTTAAGGCCGCACTTGATGGTCAATTTATTTCATTGCTATTTACATTATTTATGTTGTTATTTAAATCTGAGTTTTTGAGATATGTAGGAATTGTCTTTTCTGCAATTTATGTCATTAAAGCGATGATAACTATTGTCAGAATTGAATATAAGAATAAAATATTTGCAGATAAAGAAGGAGAGGATAAATAATGCGTTTTACAAGTTATTTTGAACAAGATTTTTTAGTAAAAGAACATATTATTCTTTCTAATGTTATTTGTAGTGAGGCAAATAAAACTTTTAATGTTCTTTTAAAAGGTGATGCATTATTAGAAATTAACGCTTTTAAAAAACTAATTGCTGGCTTACAAAAGTTAGAAACTGAACGTGCTTTAAGAAAGTATAAAGTTACTTATTCAATTTCATACGATGATTTGAAAACTAATAATCATAAGTTATATTTAGATTATTTTAGGACTATTTTAACTGAAGTAAATGTTGATTATTCAATGTTATCACTTTCTAATTGTAATGTTTTATTTGATGGATGTAATTATGTGATTAAAATTAGTGATAGAAATAAAATTAGTGATGAAGTAATTGAAAAGGCAAAAAAAATTTTCACTCAATTTGGTTTAAATGTTGATATTACAATTGAAGTAATTGCTAAAGAAGCGATTTTAGAAATAAAAGAAGAAATCAAATTAGAAGAGGAAGAACAAATGCGTAAAAGCATTGAAGAAGCTAAAGAATTGAGTGAAAAGAAAAAAATAATTGAAAATGGTCAAAAGAAAAATAAATACGTTCAACCAATTACTGAGGCCGCTATTGAGCCAATTAAAAACATTCCAAATACTCAACTTGGATTAGATGAATGTATTAATACAACTGGTTCTTTATCTTTTACTGTGCAAGGTCATATTTTTGATATAACTCATACTAAATTACCAAAGTCTGAACTTTATCAAATAGCTATAACAGATGGAACTGATTCGATTTTAGTTAAAAAATTTATTAGAGGAGAATCAGAAAAAGAAACTTATGCTGCACTTAAGATTAATGACATCATTAGAGTTACTGGTAAAGCTGTTAATGATACTTTTGCTCGTGAGGTTGTTTTAAATGTTTCTAAATTATTATATATCGGTGTAAAAGAAGAAAAGAGTAGAAGTGATTTAGCTCTAGAAAAGCGTGTCGAATTGCATTTACATACTAATATGAGTGCACTTGATGCGATTAGTAGTGCTTCTGATTATATTAATATGGCTCTAAAGTGGGGACATAAAGCTATTGCTTTTACTGATCATGATGGTGTATATTCTTTTCACGATATTATGATTTGTACCGCTGGTAAAGATATTAAACCTATTTATGGTGTTGAATTAGGTTATGTTGATGAGAGAAAATTTAACATTGCTTATACCAAAGAAGACATTGATTTAAGAGATGCTCTATTTGTAGTATTTGATATAGAAACAACAGGTTTTTCTGTTACTTATGATAGAATTATTCAAATTGCTGCACGGAAGGTGTTGCACGGACAAGTCATTGAAACTTTTGAATCGTTTGTTAATCCACAAATGCAAATTGGAGGTCGAATTACTGAATTAACTAGTATCACAAATGAAATGGTTTCAGATGCACCAACTATTGAAGAAGTACTTCCTAGATTTATTAAATTTATCGAAGGTACTATTTTAGTTGCTCAAAATGCTTCTTTTGACGTAGGTCATATTTATGCTAATATGGAAAGATTAAATATTAAGTGTGAAAAAGAATTTCCTGTAATTGATACTATGCAATTAGCACGCAATTTTTATCATGAAGAACTTAAATACTTTAATTTAAAGAGTTTAGCGCGATATTTTAAAATTCAACAAGAACATCATCATTTAGCTGATGATGATACTAGGGTTACAACAGAAATATTCCTTCAAATGATTCAAACATTGTATCAACATGGAATTTATAATTATTCGCAAATTAATGATAGTATTTACATGGATGTAGCGTATAGACATGTTTTTCCTAGACATATAAATTTATTAGTTAAAAATCAAACAGGCTATAAAAATTTATTCAAGATTCTATCTGATTCATTAACCGACCATTATCACAATGAATGTAGAGTATTAAAAAGTGTATTAGATGAAAATCGTGAAGGTATTTTAGTTGGATCTAGTTGTGTTAATGGCGAAGTGTTTGAGACAGCATTAAATAAAACTGAAACTGAACTTGAAAGAGTTATGGCTTACTATGATTATATCGAGGTTCAACCACCTGTTATTTATGCGTGTGCGATTCATAAAGATAAATTTGATGATGTGGATTATTTATCGATGGTTAAAGATACAATATCACGTATTATTAGAGTTGCAAAAAAACTTGGAAAGATTGTTGTTGCAACAGGTGATGTGCATTATTTAAATCCAGATCAAAAAGAATATAGAGATATCTATATTTCCGCTCCACAATTAGGTGGTGGTATCCATAGTCTAGCAAACTGTTATGAAACTCCATCTCAGCATTTTAGAACAACTGATGAAATGCTTGCTGATTTTGGATTTTTAGGTGCTGATTTAGCACATGAAATAGTTGTTACAAATACAAATATGATTGCGGATATGGTTGAAGATATTGTCGCGTTTAAAACAGGTAAGGGAAGCTTGTATTCACCTGCTGATGATGAATTTAAAGAATCTTTAGGCGTTGCCTCAATTAAGGATGATTTGATACGTTTAGTTTACGAAAAAGCAAATCGTGATTATGGTGATCCATTACCACAATATATTCAAGATCGTTTGAATAAAGAATTAAAATCAATTATTGATAATGGCTTTTCGCCAGTATATTATATGTCTTATTTATTAGTAGATAAGTCAAATAGAGATGGTTATGTTGTAGGCTCTCGAGGTTCAGTTGGTTCAAGTTTTGTTGCTACGATGATGAGAATTACCGAAGTTAATCCATTAGCTCCACATTATTATTGTCCAAATTGTCATTTTTCAGCCTTTAAGTTTACTGAGGTTGAAAAAGAAAAGTACCCATTATCTAAAGAACAATTAGCGCTTAATGATATTTTACAATCAGTTGGTAGTGGTTATGACTTGCCAGATATGAAATGTCCTCATTGTGGGAAACCACTTAAAAAAGATGGTCAGGATATTCCTTTTGAAACTTTCTTAGGTTTTAGTGGAGATAAAATTCCTGATATTGACTTAAACTTCTCTGGTAAATATCAAGGTCGTGCCCATGAATATGTAAGAACTTTGATGGGTAATGAACACGCTTTTAGAGCTGGTACTGTTACAACTGTTGCTGAAAACACGGCATTTGGTTATGTTAGAGCACATTTGGAGCGTAAAGAAATTGTTAAACGTGGTACTGAAATTTCAAGAATTGCTAAAAATATTGAAGGGGTTAGACGTTCAACAGGTCAACATCCTGGTGGAATTGTCGTTGTTCCTAGATGTAAAGAAATTTATGATGTTACACCAATCCAATATCCAGCTGATAAGATTGATAATACTTGGCGTACAACACACTTTGATTACCATCAATTCGAAGAAAATTTATTAAAACTAGATATCTTAGGACATGATGATCCTACTACATTACGTTTTATCTTTGATTATGTAGAGGCTCATCCAGATGAATTCCCATTTACTACACCACAAGGTATTCCAGTTGATGACCCAGTGATTTATAAAATGTTTAACGAAACAGAAGTTTTAGGATTAAAGCCTTCTGATATTAATTGTGAAGTAGCAACGTTTGCTATTCCAGAATTTGGTACACGATTTACAAGACAAATGTTAATTGATACTCTTCCTAAAAACTTTAGTGATTTAGTTAAAATTTCTGGTTTATCTCATGGAACTGACGTTTGGGCGACAAACTGTCAAGATTTAGTTTTAGGTACTACAGAATTTGGTAAGATTCCATTTTCTGAAGTTATTGGATGTCGTGATGATATTATGGTTTATTTAATTGAACATGGCTTAGAACCAAAGATGGCTTTTGATATTATGGAATACGTTCGTAAAGGAAAAGCCGCTAAAGGCGAAAATCCTGCGAAATGGGCTAAGTATGTTGAAGCGATGAAAGAAAAGAATATTCCTGAATGGTATTACTGGAGTTGTGAACGTATTAAATATATGTTTCCAAAAGCACATGCGGTAGCTTATGTATTAATGGCGGTTAGAATTGCTTGGTTTAAAGTTTATAAACCAATCTTATTCTATAGTGCATTCTTTAGTATTCGTGCATCCCAATTTGAACCTGATATTATGATGGCAGGTATTGCAAAAATAAATGAAAGAATTAACGAAATTAATGCAATGACTAAAACAACTGTTAAAGATGAAGATTTATTAACGATGTATCAAGTAGCTGTTGAAATGTTGAAACGTGGATTTAGATTCTTACCAGTGGATATCAATAAATCTCACGCGACTGATTTTGTGATTGAAGGAGATAATTTACGTTTACCTTTAATTTCTATTCCCGGTTTAGGTGAAGCGGTTGCGATTGAAGCTGTAGAACTTCGTAATGAAAAGAAGTTTTCATCAATTGAAGATGTTGCTACACGGACAAGAATAAATAAAACAATAATTGAAAAGATGATTATGTTGAATGCTTTCCCTGGCTTAAGAGAAGAAGAGGATATAACAGAAATTGGTCTTTTTGCGTTTTAAATAATTTTTATTTAAAAAAAGATTTTTTAGTATATAATATAAATAAAAGGAGGTATTGTTTATGGCAAGAATGAACCCAGTATTTTCGGGGATAAGAGTTGATGAAGGTGTTGAAACATCTGCTAGTATTAAGGGTGTTGCAGTCAAAACTTTAACATTGTTATGTGTTGCGGTTGTAAGTGCAATAATATCTATTACATATGGTGCCGAATTGATATTTGGAAACATTGGAGTATATTTTGCAATCGTACTTGGCGCATTAATTTGTGGGATTGTTGGTCAAGTAAGTCCAAGTGCTGCAAAAGTATGTTCGATAATTTATGCTATATGTGAAGGCGCGATGCTAGGACTACTTTCATTCTTATTTGAAGCCGTTATCGGTGGAATAGTGATGAGTGCGGTATTAATTACAGCTACTATTTTTGGGGTTATGCTTTTACTTTATTCTACTAATATAATTAGAGTAACCGGAAAATTTGTTCGTGTTATGAGTGGAATTGGTATTACAATTTTAGTAGTAAGCTTAATTTATTTTATTTCATCACTAATTAATCCAAACAACATAATGGTTGCTGCTTTATATAGTCAACCAGGTATATTGTTATTAGTAAGTGCTTTTATCTTAATCTATGGTGCGTTTATGTTAGCGTTAGATTTTGAACGTATTAATGTTATAGTTGCTAACGGATTTGATAAGAAATATGAATGGAATGCTGCTTTAGGTTTAATGATCACAATAGTTTGGATTTATGTTGAAGTTTTAAGACTTTTAGCAATCATTGCTAGTCGCAATAGAGACTAAAATAATAATAATCTCTTAGTTTTTCTAAGAGATTTTATTTTATTATAATTAAATGTAGAAAGAAGTTGATTGAATGGAACATTATTACTCTAAAAGTAAATTTGTGCTTTTTAAAGAATGTCATAAAAGATTATGGCTTGAACTGTTTAAAAAAGAAGAAAAAGAAGAAATAAATAACCAACAGCAACTAATTAATGGTAATTTAATTGGTGATTTAGCTATGAATCTTTTTGGAGATTATTATTTAGCTGAAACAGTTGATAATAATTTAGAAGTTCAAACTGAAAACACTTTAAAAGCAATTAAAAATAATGAGAAAGTTATTTGTGAAGCCGCATTTATTTATAATAGGCATTATTGCGCTGTTGATATTTTAGTTAAAGAAGATGATGGATATAGTGTTTATGAAGTTAAATCAACTACTGATTTACAAAAACATTATTATTATGATTTAGCTTATCAATATTTTGTTTTATCTAGTATTGGTTTAAATATTAAAACGTTTAATTTAGTTCATATTAATAAAGAATATGTATTAGAAGATGAATTTGATATTAATAAGTATTTTGTTATAAATGATTTGACTGATGATGTTAAGTCGTTAAAAGATGAAGTGTTAGAGCTTTTAAATTTATCTGATTCGATTTTAGATAGCAATGTAGAACCTATGTCAGTTATCAGTAGTACTTGTACAAAATATGGAGGTTGTCCATTTTTAAAATATTGTAAGAAATATAATAACGTTCCTGAAGTTGATAGTGTTTTTGATTTGTATAATAATCGTAGTAAAGCTAAACAAGTTAATAATTTAATTTTATCTTTTAAAGATTTATTAGATAATAATGTTAAATTATCAGAAATTCAGAGACGTCAAATTACCTTTTCATTAAATAATATTGAAGAAACATATATAAATAAAGAAAAGGTGAAAGAATTTTTAGATAGTTTTAAATTTCCTTTGTATTTTTTTGATTTTGAAACATATCAAGATATTATTCCGAAATATCGTGGTACAAGAGCGTATCAACAAATTCCATTCCAATATTCTTTACATATTTTATATGAAGATGGAAGGATGGAACATAAAGAATTTTTAGCTGATGGAATTAATAATCCTCTGTTTGATATTGCAGAAGCGATGATAAACGATTTATCTAATAGTGGTAGTATTGTCGCTTATAATGATTCGTTTGAAAAAAGTAGAATTAAAGAATTAGCAAAAATTGTAGTTGAACATGAGAATGAATTACTTTCTTTTGTTGATCGTTTTGTTGATTTAGCTTATGTTTTCCAAAGCGGATATTGTTATAATAAAGCTATGGGCGGAAGCTTTTCAATTAAAAGTGTCTTACCAGCCTTATTCCCTTTTGATGAAGAATTAAATTATAAAAATCTTAATGGTGTTCACAAAGGCGATGAAGCAAGTGCGGCTTATTTAGAACTTGCTAAAATGGATAAAGAAGAATATGAATTAACAAGAAAAAATCTTTTAGCGTATTGTAAGTTAGATACTTTAGCGATGGTTAAGATTTATCAAAAATTATTAGAATTAATTAATAACTAAATTCAAATTGCCTATAATTAAAAATCCTTTCTTAATATATTAATAATAGAAGGAGGGATTTTTTTTATGAATTTTGGATATCCGTTTACTCCATATGCTCCTAATATGGGGACAGAACAATATATGGGGAATGTAGGAACAGCTGCACAGAATATGAGCGGTATGAACACAATGGATTATATGCAACAACCAACATCTTGTTCAAGTTGTGCAATGGGACAAATGCAACAAGGATATGGTCAATCTGGCTGTAATCAAGTGGTTCAACAAACTTGCGCTGTAGATATGCCTTATTATGTTAATTATAATACGCATGGGAATACCAACTGAGGCTACATAAAAGGTGTTTTTACGTGTGAATTTGATATTGTTAATTGTTTGAACTTTAGTTTGTATTAGAGTCGATTTTGTCTTATAAATTGAGAATTTTCTAAATATATGTTATACTTGTAACAAGAAATAATATTTCAATATTATTTTTAGAAAATTATGTAAAGAGGGTGTTTTCTGTGGCTCATAAAGATAATTTTGGCGAAATTAAAAATATGAAAGAAGATTATCATGATTATTTAACTGATATTATGCATTGCATGAATTCTAATGCTAGAAAGACAGCCTCATATAAATATGTGTTTTTTAAAGCGATACTGGATAACTTATTTAATGTAAATGAAAATTTAGAGATTTCGTTTGATGATTTGGCTAGGGATTTTTCTATTATTTATTGGAATATAATTGCTAAATACAAATTACCGCAATATCAAAATGGTGGTCAGTCATTAATGGAAAAATACGTATATCAATTTATCTCATCTGATGAAATGATTGATGTGGTGGATTTTTATTCATTAAAAGAAAATATTCAAGAAGAATATTTGAAAGTGACAAAAAATGTAATTAGTATAAATGTTGTTGGTGCATTATATTCAGATTTCAATGAAGTTATATACGGGTTTGATAAAAAACGTAAGGTCATTTGGTTTAATGAAAATACGTATAAGTTTTTAATTGAATATAAATCTTCATTAGAAAAATTAAATTATTATTCTTGGATATTATGGATTGAAAATATATTAAGAATTAGAGACGAAGAAGCTTCTAATTTAGCTACAAAGCTTGAATGTTCTAATAAACGTAAATCACTTGAAAGATTTAAAGATGAACTTAAACTTAAAGGTGATGAAGAAAAATGTTTCTACTGTGGAAGTAAAATATCCGTTTGTAATTGTCATTTAGATCATTTTATACCTTGGTCATTTGTGCACGATGATAAGATTTGGAATTTAGTTTACAGTTGCTCAAGTTGCAATACTTCCAAAAATGATAGAATTCCTAATAACCAATTTTTATTAAAAATCCAAAGTAGGAATAAGTCACTATTAAACAATTCATATGAACAAGAATTAAATAGGTTGTACAATGCTGCATTGCATAATGGATTTGCATATTGGGAAAAGAGGGATTAATAGATGAGTAATTATTATAAAGTTAATAAAGATGAATTTATAAATAGCACTATTAATTGTGATATGTCTTTTCTTTATAATATATTTGAAAAATATTTGCATGATGATGCCAAAACTATATTGGATATAGGATTTGGTAGTGGAAGGGATTCTTTATATTTTGCAAAGAATTATGAAGTGTATTCTATTGATCCAGAAGAAGAATTTTGTAAACATGCAAAAGAATTAGGTTTAAAAAATGTTTATTGTAAAAGAGTACAAGATATAGAATATATCGATATGTTTGATGGTATTTGGGCTTGTGCATCATTATTACATATTCCGACATATGAAATGGTAGATGTACTTAACAAATGTTATTATGCATTAAAAGAAAATGGTGTCATGTATTGTTCCTTTAAACATGGTGAATTTGAAGGGGAACGTAATGGAAGATTTTTTCTAGATTTAATAGAAGAAAGGTTTAGACAATTTGTTTCTAAAACTAAATTTCAAATACTTGAAGTTTTTATAACTGAAGATGTTAGAACAGATAGAACAGAAAGATGGCTAAATGTTGTTTTAAGGAAGTAGGGATTAGTTATGTCAAATATTGAGTTATTAGATGAACGAACTAAGAGAATATTTGATGGTGTTGAAAAAGGGTTAATAGATGTTAAGTATTTAGCTAACATTGACTACGTTCCGAGACTGTTGGTTAATAATCCTGATGAAGGAGAAAAGGTATTAATAGATATAATTAAAGAATTAAAATCTTGCGATGAATTTTTCTTTTGTGTCGCCTTTTTAACTATGGGTGGTTATCAACAATTATTTAATACTTTTAATGAATTAAAAGAGAAAAATGTTAAAGGGAAAATAATTGTATCTCAATATCAAAATTTTACTGATCCACAAGCTTTAAAAAATATAATAGACAAATTTCCGAATATAGATTTAAGGATCGTTACTCAAGATATTATTAAAATGCATTCAAAGGGATATATATTTAAAGGTAATAATGATGTGAGAATTATTGTCGGAAGTAGTAATTTAACTGCAGAGGCATTGGCAGTTAATAAAGAATGGAATGTAAAATTAACATCAACTACTGATGGTTCATATGCTATTAAGGTTGTAGAAGAATTCAATAATATGTATGAGCAATCTATAAAAGTTGATGACGATTTTATTGATGAATACAAAATAGTATATAGCAAGAAAAAGGGGCAACAACAAAAGATTGAAGTTACTCCAATGACGATAAGACCTAATAAAATGCAAGAAGAAGCGTTAGAAAATCTTAAGTTAATTAGAGAGTCTAACGAAAATAGAGCACTTTGTATTTCTGGCACAGGTACGGGAAAAACAATACTTTCCGCATTAGATGTTAAGGAATTTAAACCTAAGAAATTCTTGTTTGTTGTTCATAGAGAACAAATTGCAAAAGATGCACTTAAAACATATAAAAGAGTGTTAGGCAATAACATTAACGCTTGTGTTTTAGGTGGTGGAAATAAAGAAGATGCAGATTATGTATTTGCTATGGTTCAAACCTTATCAAAAGAAGAAGTGTTAAATTATTTTGAACCCACGGAATTTGATTATATTGTATTTGATGAAGTTCATAGAATAGGTAGCCCTTCTATGCTGAAGGTATTTAATTACTTTAAACCTAAATTTGTACTTGGTATGACTGCCACACCTGAACGTGGTGATGGATTTGATATATATAATCTATTTAATTACAATTTAGCTTGTGATATTAGACTTCAAGATGCAATGAAAGCTGACTTGATTTGTCCATTTCATTATTATGCAATTTCTGATTTTGCAGCTGATGGAAAATTGATTGATGATAAAACAGATTTTAATAGATTAATTTCTGAAGATAGAGTTCAACATATTATCAATCAAATTCAATATTATGGATATTGTGGTTCTAAAGTAAAAGGATTAATCTTTGTGAGTAGAGTCGAAGAAGCCAAAGCATTATCTTTAGAGTTCAACAAAAGAGGTTTTAAGACAAAAGCATTATCTGGTGAAAACTCTCAAGAAGAAAGAGAAGAGGCTATATCATTACTTGAATCAGATGATAAAGATAATTACTTAGATTATATTTTTACTAGAGATATTTTTAATGAAGGAATTGATATTAGATGTATTAACCAAGTTGTTATGCTTAGACCAACAGAATCAGCAATAGTATTTGTACAACAATTAGGTAGAGGATTGCGTAAATTTAATGATAAAGAGTATTTAGTAGTACTAGATTTTATTGGGAATTACGATAATAATTTCTTAATCCCTATCGCTTTATCTGGTGATAAGAGTTATAACAAAGATAATTTAAGAAGATTTATCAGTGAAGGAAATAGAATGATTCATGGGGAATCTACAATTAATTTTGAAAGAATTGTTGAACAAAATATTTTTGAGAAAATAGACAGAACACCTTTAAATACTGTAAAGATATTAAAAGATTCATATCTTGAATTAAAACACAAGATTGGTAGAATTCCTAATTATTTTGATTATGAAAATTACGGTTCTATTGATGTGTTTAAATATTTTGATAAATTTGATAGCTATCACGAATTCTTAACAAAATACGAACAAGAATATAGTATAAAATATAATTCGTTAGAAGAGTTATATTTAAAGTTATTATCTAAGAAATATATTAAATGCAAAAGACCTTTTGAATTAGAATTGTTGTTAAAACTTATTAATGAAAAAGAAGTGGATATGACATTACTTGAACAAGAATTAATCGATAAATATCCTACGATTGCTTTTACTAAAAACACATTAGATAACTTAATTAATCAATTCACAGGTAATTATATTGTTGGTAGTGAAGCACCACAATATAATAAAGTCATTTTTGCATGTTATGATAAAGGAAAGTTATTAATAAATGATATATTTGAGAAAATGTTAATAAGTGTTAATTTTAAGAATGAAATTATGAAGATAATCGAATTTGGTTTATACACTTACAATAAATCTTATAGTAATAATCACGGTTATTTATCTTTTTGCTTATATGCAAAATATAGTTATGATGATGTATGTAGATTATTAGATTGGGAGAAAAATGAAGTTGCAAATAATATAGGTGGATATAAATATAATTTTAAAACCAATACTTTACCAATATTCATTAATTATCATAAAGATGAATCGATTTCAGATTCTATAAAATATAATGACTATTTTATTTCAAGAAACGTATTATCGTGGATTTCGAAAAACAAAAGATATATAAATTCTCCTGATGTTTTGAATATTATCAATTCTAAGTCAAATGATACTAAAATATTATTATTTGTAAGAAAGAATAAAGATAATAAAGAAAACTCAAAAGAGTTTTATTTCTTAGGTGAAATTACACCAATTACTGAACCTAAAGAAGTAATAATGTTATCTGGTGATCATGCGGTTAATTTTGAATTCTTACTGGAAACTCCTGTGAGAGAAGAATTATACGATTATATCGTAAACAAGTAGAGGTATTTTATGAAACATGTTGAAGTAGTATGTGCATTAATTCAAAATGAAGAAGGTAAAATATTTTGTTGCCAAAGAGGTCCTGGACGTGCACTAGCATATAAATGGGAGTTTCCAGGTGGAAAAATTGAACAAAATGAAACCAAAGAAGAAGCTTTGATTAGAGAAATAAAAGAGGAATTAAAATCAGATATTGAAGTTATTAGATATATCGGAGTATCAAAACATGAATATAATGATTTAGAAAAACCATTTAGCATTACTATGTATGCCTATTTATGTAAGTTGATAAATGGTAATTTAGAATTAACTGAACATGTTGATTCTTGTTGGTCTACTGTAAATGAAATGAAATTAATGGATTTTGCAGCTGCAGACATCCCACTGATTAAGTTAATATAAACATACAACTGACGTCTAAATTAAACTGGTTCCGAAGTCAAGGACAAATTGTGGACAATTTAACAAAAAATAATAA
>CAZSIA010000012.1:0-17247 GCA_964606905.1 uncultured Anaeroplasmataceae bacterium
GGCTTAATAATGCGGGCAAATGCAAGTACTGGTGGAATGGATACGATTGGATTAATTATTCATAAATATTGTAAATTATTAACAGTTGGTTCTTATTTGATGGTATTAGATATTTTAGTAATGGTTACTCAAGCTCCTTCAGCTGGTTTAGAGAAGTTTATTTTTGGGATAATTTTGGCTATTATTTATTCAGTTGTTATTGACAAAGTAATGTTAGCTGGAAAAAGTAAAGTTGAATTATTAATCGTTTCTAATAAACAAGAAGAAGTAAGAGATTTAATCGTTAGGGAATATGATAGAACTGTTACTTTCTTACACAGTAAAACTGGTTATTTAAATCATGAAATTGACACAATTTTAACAATCGTAGATATTCGTGAGGTTAATAAAATAAAAGAGCAAATCTACTTACTTGACAATGGTGCTTTTATTGTTGTAAATAAAGTAAGTGAAGTAAGCGGTAGAGGATTCACTGAAAGTAAAAAATATAAGTAATCGATACTCCATATGGAGTATTTTTTTTTTATATTTTTCATAAACTTAAGCGGTGGTTTAACTTGAAAAAAAGACTCATAATTTGTTTTGTTTTGCTTTCATTAATCGGAGTAGTAATGGTATATAGTTCATCGATGATTTGGGCAAAATATAAAACAGGAAGTAGCGAATATTTTTTAATAAGGCAGTTGATATTTTTTTTATTAGGTTTGGCAGCCTATTTTTTTATTATAAAAGTTGATTCTATCTTTTATCAAAGATATAAAAATTTGATTCTAATAGTTTCTATAATTTTATTAATTATTGTTTTAATACCTAATATAGGAATAGTAAGAGGCGGAGCGAGAAGTTGGATTGGGTTTGGTGATTTTTCTTTTCAACCAACTGAAATAATTAAATTATCTTTAATAATTTTTACAGCTAATTATTTAGAAAAAAATAAAGAAGATATTACAAAGTTATCTTCTCTTTTACCAATTTTAGTGGTCATACTATTAGTTTTTGGTTTGATAATGTTAGAACCTGATTTTGGTACAGGATTTATTTTGACTTTAACTCTTTTATCAATGATTTTGATTTCTGGTGTAAAAAAAAGTTATACCTTTATGGCGATTATTTTAGGAGTATTTGGATTTTTAGGCTTAATAATATCCGCTCCATATCGATTACAAAGAATCTTTGCCTATTTAGATCCATATGAAGACCCTCTAGGAGCAGGATTTCAAATTATACAATCATTTTACGCAATTAGCCCTAATGGATTTTTTGGAAGAGGTTTATTCAAAAGTTTTCAAAAATATTACTTTTTACCTGAACCACAAACTGATTTTATCTATTCAATTATTGTTGAAGAATTAGGATTTATAGGAGGAGTATTTATTATAGTTTTATTTATTGTTTTATTTTATAATGGCCTATTAATTGCTATTAAAGCTAAAACATTATTTCAAACCTATCTTGCCTCAGGTATTGTATTAAGTATTTTCATTCAATTTTTTATAAATATCGGAGTGGTGATTGGACTGTTGCCAGTAACTGGTGTTACATTACCATTTTTGTCTTATGGAGGTTCATCTTTAATAATGAATTTTATAATGATGGGGATATTAGTTAATATATGTAACAATAGTGACTAAAAGCAGATGTATAAATTTCATTTACTAATATTTCAATTTTTTGAAAACTAAATCTTTTGCATTATAACATTATTTCCTCTTAGGGTTAATATAGAACTATAGAATTAATAACTAAAGCTAATTTTGAGTTAGTAAAAATAAATGGATTAGTTTCGAACATAATAGACATAGATATGTTTTTAGGCTCGTATGTTAAAAAAATGTTACACAGTAGTCAAATTGAAGGTACCCAAGCAACACTCGAAGATGTTGCCGCACTTACTTTATATGCTTTAAAACATAAAATTACTAATACTTGGACTGCAATTGTTCCACATAATTTGTTTTTATACTCGAATAATTTAAAAATGAAGGCGCTGTAATATACCTAGGTTATTAATTTCTAGGTTTAAACAGCCCTTTTAATTTTGCTTATTTATTGAATTTATATTTATATAAAAATAATAATTTTGTTGCAACTTTATGTAAAAATGTTGTTTATTAATATACTGTTATTGTCATGTGTTATTTTTTAGTTTAAACTAAAGATGTAAACGTTTTACTACTTTATTTGTTTTAATAAAATTTGATTTTCTTAAGCTGTTAATTTTTGGCATTAATTTGTTAATCCTAAATTGTATAAAATACTAACAAAGAGATATTCTAGCAGGAGGTGTATCTATGCAATCAGTTATAATTGATACAAATATTGGTTACGATATTGCTGATACTTGGGCGTTGAGTTTGATGCTTTCAACAAACTTGTTTGATGTTAAATTGATATCAATTACAAGTGGTGATACAAAATATCAAGTATCCTTAGTAGCAAAAATATTGAAATCCTTAAATAAAGAACACATCCCAATTGCTTATGGAATTAGTCATCCTGATACTAAAAAAATATGTCCACAAAAAAGATGGGTTGCTGACTTTGATTTAAATAATTATAATGGGAAAATCTATGAGTCATATACTGAAGCGTATGATGAAGTATTATCTTGTTTTAATGATGTTATTGTAGTAGGCTTAGCTCCTTTTACTTCATTGCTAACTGTAACCCAAACTTTGCGAAAACATGATACTAAGATTGTAACTATGTGTGGCCCTTTCGATACGAGTATTTCTAATGATAAAAATAACGAATTAGAAAATAATGTTATCTTAGACTTAGAATCAGCTAAAAAGTTTTTCTCATCTGATTTGAACATTACATTATTGCCGCTAAACGTATGTAACAAAATGATTATTTCTGGTGATAATTATCGAAATATTCGTCAAGGTTTAACTAATATGTCAAAAATTGTTTGCGAAAATTATGATATTTGGCAAGAAGATTATGACGGATTGATAAAAAAACTTGATAATAGTATAAGCTCGTCAATTATTTATGATTTAGCTCCAGTACTTTATTTATTATTTCCACAAAATTTTGAAATGATGGAAAAGAATATTTATCTTGATGATAATGGAGATATTGTTGTCGGTGGAAAACATAAACTTAACATTTCTCTTAAAGTTCATAAATTAAACGCTATGTTGAAGTTTGCTAGTGAACAATATTGTACTAATTTTTCATATAGTAAGGATATTAAACAACTAGAAATAGAAGGAATGTATTCATTAACATACGTATTAAAGAAATGTAATGTTTTACTTTCAGTTGTTGAATATGGATGGGAAGTTCATGGACCTGGTAGTTCATATGGACCAGCAGAAAGAGATTATTATATTTTACATTTCATTACAAAAGGCAAAGGAAGGTTTGTTGTTGACGGAAAAGAATATGTTGTAAAAAAGGGAGATTGCTTTTTGATTCCTACTAAGTTAACAACATATTATGAAGCTGATAATAAAAATCCATATACATATTATTGGGTAGGGTTTGATGGAATAGAAGCAAAAGAATTGTTAGAAAAATCAGGATTGATTATCAATGAAAATTATGTGATTCATCCTAAAAATTATAACGCATTGTTTGAAATATTCTCTAACTTCGATGTTGCTACAACTAATAATTCTGCAATTCCTTACCATTTAATAGCAAAATTGTATATGTTGTTTTCTGAGATAATGAGTGAGCAAAGTGTTGAATATACTCAAGTTAGTAATTATGTTGATTTAGCAATTAACTATATGAATATGAATTATTCTAAAAAAATATCAATTGAATTATTATCAAGAATTGTCGGTATTGAAAGAACTTATTTTTATAGATTATTTAAGGATGCGACTAAGACAAGTCCTAAAGAATATTTATCTAATCTTCGAATCGAAAAAGCCAAAATGTTACTTTGTAATTCCGATATGAATATTAAAGAAATTGCATTATCAGTTGGTTTTAGTAATTATTTTTCTTTTGAGAAATTATTTAAAGAAAAAAACGGAATAAATCCTACTACTTACCGCAAAAAAAACACTTAATTATATAATTAAGCTTTGTTCAATTAAATAAAAATGTAGGGGTGATAAAGTGAAAAAAGAACTAAAAATAGTAATTATTGGCTGTGGTGCCAGAGGAAAAGAAACGTATGGTAGATATGCTATGAAAGATGGTAGTGGTCTTTCTATTGTTGCTATTTGTGATAATAGTCCAATTAGGTTAGAAGAGGCAAAAATGGAATTTAATTTATCAGATGATGTGTGTTTTTTAAATTATAATGATTTGTATGCTTTAGGCAAAATTGCTGATTGTGCAGTAATTGCCAATTATGATCAAGAACATTTTGATGCAACGATGAAAGCTATAGAGCTTGGATATGATATTTTACTAGAAAAACCGATTTCTAATGATCTACAAGAATGTGTCAAAATTAGAGATTTTGCTAATCAAAAGAACGTTAAAGTAGTTGTTTGTCATGTGATGCGATACACGTCATATTACATGTACTTAAAGAAATTACTTAAAGAAAAAGTAATTGGTGATTTAATTGCAATTGAGCAAACAGAAGATGTTGCTTATTGGCATATGGCTCACGCTTTTGTTAGAGGGAATTTTAGAAATTGCAAGACAACAAGTCCAATGATTTTACAAAAGTGTTGTCATGACTTTGATTTAATAATGTATTTAACTGAGGAAAAACCAATTAGTTTAACTTCTGTTGGTGGTTTAAGATATTTTAATGAAAAACATTCTCCAAAAAGTGCTTGTAACTATTGTATTGATTGTAAAGAAAAATGTGTCTTTAATGCAGTTAATTTTTATCTGGATTTTTATGATAGTTTAGTTAAAAGTAATTCTGATACAAATGTTTGGCCTTTAGCTCAAGTAGTTGAAAGTCCAACAAGAGAAAAACTTCTTTCTGCTTTAAAGAATTCAAATTGGGGAAAATGTGTTTTTAAATCTGATAACAATGTTGTAGATCATCAATTTACAACAATAAAACTAGAAAAAGGAACAATTGCTACTTTGACAATGATTGGATTTTCTAATGATGGTGGTAGACAAACACATTGTTATGGAACAAATGGTGAAATATATTTAGATGAACAAAGAAGAACAATTGAAATTTCAATTTTTGGACAAAAAAGAGAAGTAGTACATTTTGATGAATTAAGTAATGATTTTTCTGGACATGGCGGAGGTGATAATGAAATGATGAGAGAGTTTGTTGAATATTTAAATTCTTCTTCTAAGGAAATGACATCGTCAATTAATTTAAGTGTAGATAGCCATATATTGGCTTTTGCAAGTGAGTATAGTAGGCTCAATAATTCAGTATGTGTAGATGTAAAAAAATTTGAGAAAGGATTTGATGAAAATGAAATTTAAGAAACATCTAATTTTACTAACAGTCACTTTGTTATTATCTGCATTAGCGGCATGCGATAAAGAAAGTGGAAAAAGAGACATTCCTGGTTGGGATGACGACAAACAAAATGTCGTATTTTATACTTGGGGTTCAGCTGAAGAAAATGTTTTGTTACAAAATGTTATAGACAATTTCAGTGCTAAAGAAGGAAACGAAGACATCAATGTAATTATCGTTAAAGCTGGTAATGATTATTATGGAGATTTAGAATTAAGATTAACAGGAAGTCAATCTCCAGATATCGTATTGATGAAACCGGGATATATTCAACCATTTTTAAAGAGTGGAGCTATTATCTCTTTACAAGATTATATTGATAATAGTGAAGTAATTAATGTTGATGAAATGCTATGGGAAGCTAATGATGGTTATCGTTATAATCCTTCAACTAAAGAAATTGGTGGAAAAGAAGATGATATTTATGCGTTAATTAAAGACTTCTCTCCCGACTTTGTCATGAATTATAATAAAACATTAGTAACGGAAACTGTGGCTAAAGTTAATTATCCAAAAGAAGGAGATACAATTTATCCTTCAACTACAACTCCAATGACTTTTAGTCAATTTATTGATTTTGCTGGTGCAATGCAAACTGTTGATGAAAAAACAATGGGAACTTGTTTAGATAACGAACCATATCAACAATTATTAGAATGGATTCAACAAGCGGGAGGGTCTTTATATACTGACAATCAAACTAAGGTTGTAGATATTAAAAACGATCCTGCATGTAGACAAGCCTTTGATTATTACAGAATGTTAAGAGATCAATGCGTTAATAATCCTGTATTTGATTCAACTGGTTCTACATTTACAATGAATAAAACAGCTTTAGCTATTACTAAACAAAGTACAGTTCAAGTAGGTACTGGTCAATTAAAAGAGCGTCAAGCTGCATCAATTTTCTATGGAAGATGGGCGTACAGTTCTTACCAATTAGATAGTAATGCATCTAGAAATGTAACTGGTTTTGCTCCACCAGCAGTTCCTAACGGATTAGTAATTGAAGAAGATACTAAATATGCTGGTATTACTGCAATGGTAGGTTTAGCAATTAGTGCAAAATCTCAACAAAAAGATGCAGCATGGAAATTTATTGAATATTATTTTACAGAAGGATTAGAGGATTTAGCTCGTATTGGATATAACATTCCAGGTAATAAAAAAGTCGCTGCCACTACATTCTTAAATGATCCCTCATTAAGTTCAAGAGATAAAGAAATTAACCAATTCTTCTATGATTTAGCATTAAATCATTCATTTGTTATCGAATATAATAGATATTTATCACAAGCAGTTGTTGAAACTAACGTATTTGCTCCAAATTTATCAGCTTACTTTGCAGAAAGCAAAGGGAAGGAATTTAATTTGGCATTGTGGGAAGAAACATTAGATAATATTAGAGAAGACTTACAAAGACAATTAGATAGGGCAATTAGATAAAATGAAAAAAGTGATTTTAGATACTGATTTGGGTTGCGATAGCGATGATATCGGAGCCGTTGTTATATTAAATCAGTTATATAAGCAAAATAAAGTTTTGCCACTTTTAATTACTTCAGTTAATTCAAATATTGAACCAGCATTAATGATTGATGAAATCAATAAATATTATTCTAATGAGTTTCTAATCGGAATGAATAAGAGGAATAATTATGGTATTGATAATAGTTATGCTGTTGATGTAGTTGAAAAATATCAAATTTCTAAAGATAAGGATTTCATATGTAGTGTAGAAGCAATCAAAAAAACTTTAAACGAACAAGAAGAACCGATTGAATTGATAACTGTTGGACCATTAACAAATATAGCTAATTTTATCAGAGATAATGGTCCTGCAATATTAAATAAAAAGGTAAAAACCATTTATTCAATGTCTGGTAACTTCATCTCAAATAATCCTGAATGGAATATAACAGAAGATATAGAAGCTTTTAAAATGGTTTTAAAAGAATATACTGGAAAGATGGTTTTTGTTCCATTTGAAATTGGTTGCGATGTTTTCACTGCTAGAAACTTATTAAAAAGCGATACTCTAATGGGATATGGCTATTATGTTCACAACAAAGCACCTAGACAAAGTTGGGATCCGATAACAGTTTATTACGCCATAACTTTAAGCGATGAATTCACTTTAAGTAATAGTGGTACTGTATTATGTGATGATAGTGGTGTAACAACCTTCAAAGAAGGAGAAGGTAATCACTATTATATGTTGAATAACTTTGATAAGAAAAAAATCGAAAATATATTAGAAGAATTAATGTTACCTTAGGAAGGTGATAATATGAAACACAGAAAAATGACTAAAAGGGAAAGAAAGGAAACAGGGCTATTTTATCTATATATTTCACCGTGGATAATTGGATTTACTTTGTTTACTTTAATTCCACTTGTTGCAAGTATTATATTTAGTTTATTTGAATTTTCTAAACTTGATTTAGCTTTAGGAAATGAGCTTAGATATGTAGGCTTGGCTAATTTTAAAGACATACTTTATAATAATGATGTATTTTATATCGCAGTTAAAAATACATTCTATTACTCATTTGTTAGAGTATTATTAGGTTGTTTAATTTCATTTTTATTTGCAACAATTTTAAATAAAAAAATATGGGGTAGAAAATTATTTAGAATTTTAATTTATATCCCTGCAATTATTCCAATTGTTGGAAGTGCAATTGTGTGGAAAGGTTTATTTGATGAACAATTTTCATTCTTTAACTTTTTACTATCAATATTTGGAGTAGCACCAATTGACTGGTTGGGAAATAATGCGATGAGTTCTGTACTTTTAATGAGTATTTGGTGTGGAATTGGTCCAACTATGTTAATTATTTTAGCAGGATTACAAAGTGTATCACAAGATATTATCGAAGCAAGTATTATTGATGGAGCAAATGTTTTCCAAAGATATGTTCATGTGGTATTACCGACTATTTCACCGACAATCTTTTATGTGTTAATAACAGGATTTATTGGAACTTTACAAGCCTATTCAGAATTTGATTTAATTACTAGTGGTGGTCCTGGATATAAGACAACAACAATGAGTATGTTAGTTATTAATTCAATGAATAATGAAGGGTTAGGATACGCTTGTGCTATGGCATGGATAATTTGTTTTATAGTATTATTCTTTACCTTAATCTTCTTTGCGATAACAAAAGGTAAGATATATTATCGTGAGGGGGATTAGTTATGAGTGAAGTAAAAGTAAAATCTAGATATCGTTCGATGAAGAAAAAAGAAAAGATTACTAATATTATTCTTACCGTTTTAATGGCGATTATATCTTTAATATTAATTATTCCATTTTTATGGATGATCGTTTCAAGTTTTCAACCTACCGCAACAAGTATTTTCCAAAACCCACCAAGTTTTCCAGAAGTATGGCGTTTTGAGAATTATGTTGAAATTTTTGAAGTTTGGGATTTCTGGGGAATGTTAGGAAATACCTTAATTGTTGTATTTTCATCGATGTTGTTGTCGATAACATCTTCAGTTTTTGTAGCTTATGGATTTGCTAGATTTAAGGCAAGAGGTAAAAAGGTAATGTTTATGTTTATGTTATCAACAATGATGTTACCTTGGATTGTTACATTGATGCCATCATACATTTTGTTCCAAAAAATTGGCTGGACGGGAACTTTTTTACCATTAATTATTCCTGCGATTGGCGGTGGGGCTTTCAATATATTCTTAGTAAGACAATATATTATGGGTATCCCAAAGAGTTTAGATGAAGCAGCAATAATGGATGGATGTAATAGATTCCAAGTATTAACAAAAGTTTTATTACCTCAGTGTGGTCCTATTTTAGCAACATTGGTTGTATTTTCATTCAATGGTGCTTGGAGTGATTACGTTGGTCCTAGTATCTATTTAATGGGTGTTGAATCAAAATATACTTTATCTGTTGGTTTGACTATTTTGAAAAACCAAACAGCTGGATATGGAGTAATTCCTTGGCATTTAATAATGGCAGGCTGTGTGGTGTTTGCTTTACCAATGATTATTATCTTATTTGTAGCACAAGATGCCTTTGTTAGAGGTGTTGTTACAACAGGTATTAAAGAATAACAATTCTATAGCATAAGATTTTCTATTGTTTTTGTTTATGTTATATGGTTTTGTTTAAAAAACAATAAATTTTAAGAAGGGAGATATACAATTCATAATTGTATAAAAAGAAAAATGAAAAAAACTTTAATTTTTGTTTTATTTGCATTAACAATATTTGCATTATTACCTTTAAGTAAGGCTAGTGCAAGAGTTGAATCTTCTTTAGGTGAAGAAGGAAAAGATTATTATGCTGTTGAAGCAAGCAAACGCATCCTTGACCTACAATTTAATGGAGAAGGTGCTTGGGGAGATAAAAATGGGTTATACTCACCTAACACTTATGAAGAGGATGGTAATTTAGTTTACACAGGTGTAGCTTCATGGACTCAATTCATGGTAATTAAATCAAATGAAGAGTATAAAAATGCGATATTAGCAGTTGATGTGGTGGCAGAACTTGTAGGCGTTAAAGAATTTTACGCTTGTGTAAAACAAGAATATCATACTGACGATAGTGTAGCTAGATCATATCCTTATATTATGAGAGAAAATGGATTTGCTAATATCGAATATGATTCAAATGGAAAAGTTGTTTCATTTACTAAACGTAACGGTTGGTTAAATGGAAGTGATGACTGTACTAAAGACGTTTTAGAAATTAATGAAGATGGTTTTGTACATATGCAACTTATTGTATGTACAAATTCAAAAGGATTTGCAGAAATCGGCTTTGAGGTTGTTGGTTATGACACTTCAAATGCAACTGTAAAAGTTGATTCTTTAACAATTGCCAAAGCTGAATATAATTCTGTTTATAATTTAGAATTTGACGGTGAAGGATCATGGGGCGATAAAGATGGTTTATATAGCCCTGACACAACTGAACAAGAAGGACAATTAGTATATACTACAACTGCTGCAGGTGCTCCATTTGCTTGGGTAAAAACAAATGAAGCATATAAAAATGCAATTGTTGTTATTGAATCAGTTGTTGAATTAGATGGAGTTGAAAATTTCTACTTAGCAGTAAGACAAGACTGGAATTCTAATGCATACCCATCAGTTTTAAGAGATACTGGTATCAAAGATGTTACTTATGATGGAAATGGAAAAATAACTGGTTTTGCTTTAAGGCCTGGTTGGTTAAACGGAACTGATGATTATAACCGTGATATATTATCTATTACAGAAGATGGAAAATTATATATGCGTCAAGTAATCTTTACAGGTGAAACTGGAATTGCTGAAATCAATATGACAATTGAAGGGACTGCTGATGCAGATAAATCTGTTAAATTAGATTATTTAAAAATGTCTGTATGTCAATTCCCAACTTCAACAACAGCTTATTACACTTATGCATGGAATACATGTTTAGAAGACTTGGATACTGCTCAAAATCCTTGGGATTTACAACCAATTTGGGCTAATACAATGAGTTGGGAAACTGAAAATCCATTAAGTGGAACTCATAGTATTAAAATCGAAGGTTCTGCTACAAATGACCCAGTATGGGGCGTTCAAATCGGCGGATTTGATACTGTAAATGAAGGCAAAAAATTGTTACACACTACTGGCCTACATTATATTCAAATGGATGTTGACTCTTCAGATTTCGAATGGTTTAACATTTGGACAACAGGAGATGATTATTATGCAATTAAATTTGCTTTAGATGGTGGATGGACTACTGAAGGTAAAGTTCAAAACTTTAAGGCAGAAGATTTAGGTCATTGCTACCGTATTTCTTACTATGTAGATTATACAAATGCTTCTACACCTCATAACATTAACGTATTTAATGGTACTGGTTCAATTTATTTTGACAACTTAATTGTTGCTTATGTTGATGATGCTCCATTTGTTGAAAGTGGTTTAACATTTAATATGATTGATAAAGTAGATGTAGTTGCCAACATCGGATTAAAAGGTGCTAAAGATGCCATTCTTTTAGATAGTGAAGGAAATAATGTAGATGCATCTTTATATACAATTGCTAATGAAACATTAACATTAAGTAAAGATTTATTTGGTGATAATGATAGTTATACATTCACATTAAATACTTCTAATGGAAGTAAATCATTTACAGTATGTGAAAAAGATAATAGAATAATGCTTTCTGGTTTAACTGCAACTGGTATTTATAAAGTTTACGATGGAACAACTGCTGTTGATTTAACAAATGTTGTTGCTTCATTAGTTGGAGTTTTGGAAGGTGATGATGTTCAAATTTCATTTGATGTTGAATATAGTTCAGCAAATGTTGGAACTGAAATCGCATTAGTTGTTTCTAATTTAGCAATTTCTGGCGAAGATGCTTATAAATATGTCTTACCAGCGGAAATTACTTTAACTGGTGAAATTGTTGCAAAAACTATTACAGTTGTTGCTAATAATTTAACTAAAGTTGAAGGTGAAGCTGATCCTGAATTAACTTATTCTGTTGAAGGTTTATTAGGCGAAGATACATTAACTGGTGCTTTAGCTAGAAGTGAAGGTGAAGAAGCTGGTAAATATGATATTACTATTGGTACTTTAGAAGCTCCTTCAAATTACACAATTGAATTCACTAAAGGTCAATTAGAAATTACTGCTAAGGCTGATGACAATACTGGTGACAATACTGGTGACAATACTGGTGACAACACTGGTGACAACACTGGTGACAACACTGGTGAAAAACCTACTGAAGAAACTAAAGGTGGATGCGGCGGAAGTGTTATTGCATCAATTTTCGGTATTTTAGCATTAGCTGGTAGTGTTGTTGTTTTAAGAAAAAAACTCGAAGAATAATTTGAATTTTAGCAAGGGGCATCTATCTTAAGGGATAGTCCCCTTAGCTATACTTAATTGGTTATAAAGTTTATATATCAGGAGGTATATATGAAAAAGAAAATATTTTTATTGCTTTCATTTTTTATGATTATGTTTTTTGTTTCTTTTTCAATGTTAAATAGTGCCTCTGCAGCATACGAGTATACACCTACTTTTAGTGTATTTAAATCAGATAATATGGAAGGTTTAACTGTTCCTACTGAAACTCAGTTGCAAACTGCAGACTACATATGGGGAAATACAAACCTATTATGGGCAGAAACTAATAACGTTAAAGAAACAACGAATGCATTAAATGGAGATAAATCATTAGAATGGATGCCAGGAGCTGGTGATAGTGAAGGATGGACATCGTCAGCGGTTGGTATTGGGATTTCTCCAAGTAAGACTGCCGGTAGTACAGGTGGTTATTTATTAAAATTAGAATTTTTAGTTAAATTTTGTGATATTGATCGCTTAGTTGTTAAAGCATTTGATTCTAACAATGTTTTAAGACAAGAAATGATTGTTACTGGTGATTACCAAAACGGTAGCGATGATAGTACAATCGACAAAGATAGTGAAACAGTTGTAAGTATCGAAAAAAGAACAACAACTGAAGCAGGTGAAGAGATTGAACATGCTTTAATTTCATTTACAATTAGATCATCTGCTACTTTAGTTACTTATTATACATTTACTGCAAAAAGTAAATCAGAAACTGCTACTGTAACATTTGATGATATTATTTTGTATAAGGAAGACGCTCCGGTATTACCACATCGCTATTATGATGCGTTTGTTGAAGAAGGATTTGAAGTAGAAACTATTGATAATTCTATATTTACTGGTTCTCAAACAAATGTTAAGGAAACTTCTTTAATTACTGAAGATGCAATAATGGGTGAAAAGAGTTTATCAATTATACCATCAGTAAGAAATAAAGATGTAACAGTAAGAAGTAAAAATATTTCATTAAAAGAGTCTTTCTATAAATTATATTTTAAATTTAATGGAACATATATTACTAAAGCCGGTATTAATGTTAAAAGTGTTTTAACTGATGAAATTCTTTATGATTTTATTGTTAGTCCTATTTCAAATGAAAGAATAGCCACAGTCGCTAATCCACTATTTGATCAATCTAATTTTTCTTTTGATAGTAAAAACACTTATGTTTGTTATGGAGAATTTGAATCAGAAATAGAACAAGAAGTTTATTTAGAAATTTATTATTATGCATCAAATGTAAGAGGAAGTATATTATTTGATGATATCAATTTAATGCAACAATATATTCCAGTTTATTCAGACTCTTATGAGTCGAATGATCCTGAAAAAGTTGTAGGTTCTTGGACAGCTGCATACAAAGATTTAAAAGGAGATATTACTGAATATTTTGTTAAAATTGAAGAAAAAACAGGTTGTAGCGGTGGAGTAATTGCGTCACTTATCGGTATTTTTGTCTTAGGTTGTGCTGTTGTTGTTATCTCAGTTATTAAAAAGCAAAAAGGCGCAATAGTAACACGTTCTCTTTCTTTATTATTACTTTTGGTTTCTGTTTTTACATTAGCTAGTTGTGATAAAGAAGATACTTTAGGTACATTGTCTGATAATTTTCAATATATTTCTTATGATAAGATTGAAGGTAAATTAGATAATCCTGGAATGGGTTGGGTAATGTTAGAAGAATCTACTTATGGTGGCCATGTTGACATCGGTTCTAGTGGAGAATTCCCGGAAGTTGATAATGTTTCACTTTCTACATCTTGGGCTGCAATTGAAGCTGAAGAAGGTGTGTTTGATTTTTCTATTTGTGATCAAACTGTTGATTACTGGACTAATTTAGGTAAACGTGTAAATCTAAGAATTTGTACTGATAACTTAGTTTTAACTTATACATATAAAGGATGTCCAGATTGGTTATTCGATAAGTATAATGTTAACAATGTTATGGTTGATTACACTGACCCAGGACCAGTTACTGAATGTCGAGTAGTAGATGTACGTGACAAAAATTATTTAAAATTCTTAGACCGTTTCTTAGAAACTCTTTACGAACACTATAAAGATAATGAAATGGTTGATGTTGTAGAAATAAGAGGTTTCGGTATTTGGGGCGAATGGCATCACGGATGGACATTTGATTCTAAAGAACAAAGAATTGCTTCATTAGATAACATTTTAAGTCATTGGTATAATGCATTTTCTGAAAGTGGAAAATTGATGTGTGTATGTAGTAGTTGGGACCCTGACTATACTACAACTGGTGAGTATTACGCAGGTGGAGTTACTGATGATGAAGCATATATGAATTATGTTAATTGGTCAAGTTTTGACACTGTTTGGCGTACTGAAGGAATGACATTTAGACGTGACAGCGGTGGAGCATTAATGTATTACGCTTTCGATGAAAGAATTATGGCAGAAGCATTCCGTTCAGGAAAGAGAGTTCCTTTACTTGGAGAATATGCTACTAGTTATTATGTATTAACTACTCCTAATAATGCTTTCGATTTAATGAGTGGTATTAATGATATTTTATATAAAATGCGCCCTAATTATAGTACAGCATTAGGATGGGTTGCCGTTGAAATTGCTAATTATATTTCCCAAGGAGAAACTGAATTTGTCGATAGAGCAAACACGATGTTAGGATATCGTCTAGCCGTAGATACTGCTTATATTCCTAAAACTATTTCAAATAATGGTAATTTTGAATTAATGACTACTTGGTCAAATTCAGCAGTTGGTATTTTCCCATATAAGGCAGATTTAAAATATCATTTACTTGATGAAGATAATAATATTGTATCTACAATTGTCGATGATAATTTTGATGCGAGATTATTTGTTCAAGGTGAAATTAATAATTTCTATAGTGAATTGAAATTACCTCAAAGTGTACCTAATGGAAATTATAAACTTGCTATATCTTTAGAATATCAGAATGAAAAAATCGCCTTAGGTATGGCAGGTGAAACAGCTGAAGGATCAAGAATTTATGCATTATCAGATGTGGTAGTTAATAATGACGAAGAAAATTCATCTTTAGGAGAAGCGCTATTCTTACAAAAGACAACATTTGATAAAAAAGATTCTATTAAGTTTGAACCTAATTCAACTTACGAAATTACATTCAAATATCTTCCTGGATTTGATATGGATAATTTCTATTTTGGAACAAATGATTGTTATGAATTTAGTTTAGTTAGCGCTGAAGCAAGTGAGGCTGATGTAACTAAAAAAGTTGGTACATATAAATTTCAAGATATTTCGGGTGAAATAGGTCAGAAAACAGTTGTTGTTACAACGGGAAATCATAGTGATTATAAACTAAATATTGAATCATATAATTTTGATGAAATTTTTGTTGATGAAGTATGGGTAAGAAAAGTAAATGCTAGTAGTGAAAACTTTGAATCATATGACGTTACAGATGCTTCAACTATTATTGAACCAATCAATATCGTAAGTGCGGAAGTAGCTGAAGAATCAATCGATGGTAGAGGCTTAAGATTACAAAGTTCAAATATCAATAAAGAACATATTCTAGCGAAAATCGACACTAACAACTATTCATTCAAAAAGGGTGTGCAATACACAATCACATTTGATTTTAGAAACTTAGGTCAAGTAGGAAACGGTGGATATTTCTTTATTGCTTCTGGAGAATATTCAAAGATTAATAGTGAGTATGAGATAATTGGTGAATGGTATGAACGTGATGATACTTGGGATACAAAGAAAACATTTACTTTCACACCAAAAGAAGATGGTCAAACAATTGCCTTTGGTGTAAATGCTTCAGGAAGTTACATGATTGATAATTTAATGATTTCTTCACAAAAAGTTAATCAAGTTCTTGACGGTGTAGATGTTGGATTTGAGTACAACGTGATTCCTACACATGAAGTTGGATTAGGTATTGTTGAAACATTTGAAAGTGGTTCTTTCCAAGGTAGTGGTTATGAATGGGGTCAATTTGCATGGGGAAGAATGACTTTTGTTGAAAATGAAGTTGTAAATTATTCAGAAACAAATAAGTCTTCAATCTTATGTAGAATTGAGGAAGAAGCTTATAATCCATTAATTGATAATGTATGGTTTGAATTCTTACGTTCAAAATTAGATTATTATAAGTTCAACCCAAATGCATATTATAAGGTATCATTTGAATATAAGATTATTAAAAAATTTGATTCTGGAAAAGTATTCTGTTTCTTTAGGGATGATACAATGTCTGATCGTTTTGTAAAAGCTGTTAATGCACCATATCTATTAACAGATTCTCATGCAGATTTAACTACTGGAAAAGCAGTTGGTGAAGTTTATACATTTGAATATGCCTTCCAAATTGGTGATGGTAGTAATTATCAATTTATGTTCTGTTCAAACGGATTATGGGAAGTTGCTATTGATAATATCTTAATTGTTGAAATTACAGAAGCTGAAGCGAAAACAATTAATTGTGTTAGTTAAAAGGAGATTTTATTTATGATTAAAGTAACATTTGTTGGTGCAGGGAGTACAATTTTTGCTAAGAATGTCTTAGGCGATTGTATTTTAACACCAGAATTAGGAGAATTTATCATCTCTTTATATGATATTGATCCTATAAGACTAGAAGATTCTAGATTGATGTTAGAAAACATTAATAAAAAATATAACGGAAAAGCAACTATTTATGCTTCACTTGATCGCAAGGAAGCTTTAAAGGATTCAAATTTCGTTGTAAATGCTATTCAAGTTGGCGGATATGAACCATGTACAGTAACTGACTTTGAAATTCCTAAAAAATACGGTTTAAGACAAACAATTGCTGACACTTTAGGAATTGGTGGTATTTTTAGAGCGTTACGTACTATTCCAGTATTAGAAGAAATTACAGCTGATATGAAAGAAGTTTGTCCAAATGCTTTATTTATCAATTATACTAACCCCAT